>JANWZO010000007.1 GCA_025054615.1 Kiritimatiellia bacterium | reverse complement strand
TCCCAACACGGGAATCGAAGCCATCAACTGAACTATGGTTCGCCCCATAAGGGGCTGCCGTCCCTCAGAGGATCTGCCGAAGCAGAGGGTGGTCGATGAGGCTAGCTACCCGCCGACGCCGTTGCTCGGCCAAATTCAGGCGGTCACGCAGGAACCGTTTTGTGTTCGGATCGCCGCCGTCCGTCTCTACCAATTCGAGACATCTTTGGATTTGGAGTCGAGCCGATTCCAATTTTTTCGTCACAGCAGGCAGGACGCCGCCGTTCAAAATGGCGCGGACATCGACGACCGCCTCATAAAAGTCGCGCCGATCGCCTTTTATCCATACGCGGCGCACGGCACCCCACAAGGCCAGATTGCGTGCCGCGATGCTCACACTCGCCTTGCTCACACCCAGCGCTTTCGCAATATCCTCGAGCGAACGCGGCTCCGGCGAAAGATACAACAACATATATAACTGGCCCATGAGCCTCGGAAAACCGAACGCCTGAGCCGTCCGTCCGCCCGCCTCGACGAGCTCCATTACCGCCTGAGGGGCTCCTGCGCCGCGATTCATTTGTTTAGAACGTACTAAACGTAATGAATACTGTCAACGGAGAAACCGTCGATCTATGCCGCCACGGAAACTGTTTGGTACTGGGCGCCCATAGCGCAGCGGCTGAGGCAAGGCTCCAAAGGGCGAAAAAACTTCAGCCAAGCCGGAAAAATAAACCAGAACGACTGATCGACAACCTGAAATCCGTTGGCTCGCAACATCCGACGCGTTGCCCGGGGATAGAGCGGAATCGCATCGCGGTCGAACGGGATCCGTTTCATGACCCATCGAGTCCCGATGTTCCAAGGATTATTTTCCCAAAGAACGAACCAGCCGCCCGGCGCCAGTCGTCTGCGGATCCATGCAAGGGTTGAAGGCCGGTCGCCGGGCTGGATGTGGTGGAAAACTCCGTTGGCGAAGATGAGGTCGAACTGCTCATCGTCGGCCAGGGAATGCGGCGGGCAAAAACGCACATGCGGATGAACCGCCGCCGCAACTGACAAGGAGGCCTCTGAAACATCAACCCCCGTCACGCTTTGCACTCCGGGAATTTCCAACAAGTATCGAATGGATCCTCCCGTACCGCAACCGAAGTCCAGAATCCGGCGCGGCGAAAACGCCCGCTCTTGCATAACATTCCGGAGTATGCGTATCCGCTCGCGCGCAAAGAACTCCTTGGTTTCACCGGATAGCACCAAGCCGCGATGCAGGGCCTCATCGTACTGGCGAGCGAATCCGTCAAAGGACGGCGCCGAACCGGGATGATCCTTGGCCATGCCAACGTACTCATACTTTATCAAAGGCGATCCATCGAGTATAAACAAAAAAACATGTTCCCTCCGAGCGCGTTGTCCGGCCAAATCATCTCTCTCGTGATCCCCGCCTATAACGAGGAGGACGCGATTCTAAACACGTTGCGGCGGGCACTGGCTGTCGCCGAGAATCCCGCCTCCTTTCCGAAGGACATCGCGCGAGTCGAAATCATCGTCGTGAGCGACGGGAGCCGGGATCGGACGGCCGAACTGGCGCGCAGTCTGCCGGGAGTCACAGTCGTCGAATATGGGAAAAATCGCGGATATGGGAAGGCCATCGAGACCGGATTCGCCGTGGCCTCCGGTGATATTTTGGCGTTTATGGACGCGGACGGGACGTGCGATCCCGCGTTTCTTTTTGACCTGTGGAACGAGATGCAAAAAACCGGCGCGGATATTGTGCTCGGTTCAAGGCTGCATTCGAACAGCCGAATGCCTCTGATCCGGCGAGTCGGCAACACCTTGTATGCGATACTTCTGTCCGCGATTTCAGGCCGGATTGTCCGCGACACGGCCTCCGGAATGCGGATCCTGAAGCGCTCGCTATTGCCGTTGATCCTGCCCCTCCCCAGCGGGCTGTCCTTCACGCCGGCCATGAGCGCACGTTGTCTTCTCGATCCCCGCATCCATATCGGAGAGATTCCGATGCCCTATCATGAACGGCAGGGAACGAGCAAATTGAGGGTTCTGCGAGACGGCTTCATGTTTCTGCACGTCATTCTCGTGACCGCACTTTTCTATACGCCCCTCCGTATGTTTTGGACATGCGCGCTTGCGCTCCTGCTGGCTGCGGCGCTGTCCCCTGCCGCTATGCGACTGCCGCTGGTGCTGAGCGCCGAACTGATGGCCGCTACTGGACTGCTTTTTCACTTCTTTTCCAAAAAGATTCTTCCCGACTGGCCCACTTCGAGACTTCAAAAGGGATTGAGTCGGTTCTTCCGAATCGAGACCCTGGTGGTTGGCGGATTCGTCCTCCTTTCTGCCGGATGCTTCCTGCTGAACCCCGACTCGCTCATCCGGGAAGCGACCCTTTACGCCAGCGGATTGAGCTTTATGCTGGCCGCGGGGCGTTTCATCCTGCGCCAAATGGACGCTTGGCATGCGACGAAGCTGGACAAGGATACCCTCCTGAAGGACGTCGTGATTACCCGAACATGACGTTCCCGACATCGCAAACGGCGCCTCTTCCCGTGGCCATCATCGCATCGGGGGTGATTCTTCTTATCTTGTGGCAGGTCGGCATCTATCCGCTCGCGTTGGCAGGTCGATTATTGTCGGCCGACCATGAGTTGAGCGCTGAAACGGTGGCGAGAATGGCGACCGGGCAGGTTTGGGCTGCTCTCGCGCTGGTCGCAACCGGACTGACGGCTTTATTTCGGCGCGGAATCGTTTCGCCGCGGACAATGATGGGCGCGCCGCGCGTGTCCGCGCCCGCGTTTCTTGCCCTGCTCATGCTTGGTGGCGCCTTGAGCGCGGCCATTTCCTTTCACGTTTTGTTCGACAGCATCCCGCATGTAACCGATGCGATCAGCCACTTCTTTCAGGCGAAAATCTTCGCCGGCGGCGAACTCGTAGCCGCTGCTCCCCCCTGCCCGCTGGCTTTTTTTCAGCATCACGTCCTGATCACAAACGATGGGAAATGGTTCACGAAATACCCCCCCGGCCACGCACTGCTCTTGGCAATCGGCCAACTCCTTGGATACTCGAATGCTGCTCTCCTCCTCGCTCACCTCCTCGTGCTAGTGGCATCGTACTTTCTGGCGCGCTCATTTTTTACCGAATCGGTAGCGCGCGCCACCGCTGCCGCATTCGCCGTATCGCCGCTGGCAATTCTCTTAGCCGGATCCATGATGTCCCATACGACCTTTCTTGCATCATTCTTAACCGGCTCTTGGGCTTTGGTCTCGGCGCTACACATGCCTCGAGCGCCTTTTCTCAACGTCTTGGCCGGCTTCGCGTACGGATTGAGCTTCCTTATACGGCCGCACGAATTTTTGATTTCGGCTGCCGCGGTTGCGACCGGCCTGCTACTCTCAGCCCCCCGCGCAGTTTTGGAAATCCTGCGATCGAGCCGGCATCTGCTGATGGGCTTTTTGCCCGCATTCGTGGCGATCTTGCTGTGGAACCAAAAAGCGTATGGTCATTGGGCAGCGATTGGGTACGGCTTTACAACGGATCAGAGCCTGTTTCCAATGTTCCAATCCCGCTTCGGAGTTGGCGAACATTTCAAGCTCGCAGATGCCGCGCAACTATCTCTTCATCGCCTCATCCGCTTCGACCAAGCGTTGCTCGGATGGCCGCTGACCCTGCCCTTGCTCGGTTTTGCGTTCCTTCGCGTTATGGACCGAAGAGTACGTTTTTTGGTCATCGCCACGGCTGTCCATGTCGGCGTCTACTTTTTTTACGACTATCTGGGCCATGAATACGAGGCCCGGTATTATTACAATCTCGCCCCGGTTATGCTCGTCCTGTTGGCCTTCGGACTCAGAGAATGGGCAGGGGCTTCTCCTGCGAGGCGGTTCGTTGTTCTTGCGGTCGTGGTTGCCAGCTTCGCCCATGCCGTCGGCGCCTATTGGCCCCAGGTTGTTTTTCGAAACTATGGTCCGGACTACGAGCAAGCGAACCGGTGCCTGCACGAACGCGCCCTGCGGGAACTGCCGCCTTCGAGCCTTGTCCTGATCGACTCAGGAGCGCCAGAAATCCGGTTCCGCTACTCCTCCGGATTTCTGTTCAATGACCCCGCTCTGACCGGCCGGGTCATTTACGCCCGTGGGGAATATCTCGATCTTGTACCGTGCCTAGTTCGGGCATTTGCCGACCGGAGATTCTACCGCTACGTTGCGGATCCAAACGATTGGTGCAATGGCCGGTTTGTCCCTGTTGAGGTCAGTCCGCCAGCCGGTAGCGAATGATGCACCAGAGGGCGCGAACACCGTCTTTCCAATTGATTTTTTTGCCTTCTTCGTAGGTGCGGCCGTGATAGCTGACGGGAACTTCGTAAATTCGGCAGCGTTTTCGGGCGACCTTGGCGGTGATCTCGACTTCGAATCCGAAACGCTCCTCTTTGATCACGATCCCTTGCAACACCTCGCGGCGAAAGACCTTGTAGCAGACCTCCATGTCCGTGAGGTTAAGGTTCGTCATCATGTTGGAGAGAAGCGTGAGGAACTTGTTTCCCACCATGTGCCAGAAGAAAAGAACCCGGTGCGGCCCGCCGCCAATAAAACGCGACCCATAAACGACATCCGCATGGCCGTCCAGAATCGGCTGCAGTAACTGCGGATATTCGCGGGGATCGTATTCGAGGTCGGCGTCTTGGATGAGAACAATATCGCCAGTGGCCCGAGCGAATCCCGTTCGGAGAGCGGCGCCCTTGCCGCGATTGCGTTCGTGGTGCAAGACCACAAGGGTCGGGTCCTCCTTCGCGAGACGCTCGAGAACCTCGCGCGTGCCGTCCGTCGAGCAATCGTTAACCAGGATGATCTCTTTGCGCAAACCCACGTCGACCGAACGGACCCTATTTAGGATGGTTTCGACCGTTCGCGCCTCGTTGTAGACGGGGATGACGATGGATAGCGTTGAAAAAGGGGACTTTGCGTTCATGCGGAGACATGATGAGGCATCAAAAAAAAGTAGTCCACCGCCGATTCACCCCGCTGTCGGGGACACCAGTCATTCCGCCAGAAATACGGACGATATCCGAAAGATTCAAGGAACCGCGCCACGCGACCGGCTGAAACTGACTCATCGTCCAATGAACCATCAATTTCAATCAACAACGCTGGACGAGCCCTTTGTAGGACGAGGCGCGACCCAAGCAGCAGGGGTTCTTCATGGCCTTCGACATCGATTTTCATGAAATGCACGCGTTCCGCATCGGACCCCAGTTCGTCGTCCAACGTGGCGGTCCGGACGGAGAACGACCGACCGGAATACGTGTTCCACGGATGAACGTGCAGCGATGCTTCATAAAAGTTTTCGCGACCGTCAGCAAACGATGGAATATGGACCTTCGCCTCGCCGGCGGAATCCGAGAGTGCGCAGGGGTGCAGAATAACGTTCCCTAGGCGCAGGTGTTCCACGGTCCGCCGCAGGACGGCAAATGTGGATGGCACGGGTTCGAAGCTGTGAACACGGCCCTCCGGACCCACCCAGCGGGCGAGCGTGGCCGTGATGTATCCGACATTCGCACCGGCATCGACGACGACCGAGCCAGCGGAGACGAGCCGGTGGACGCCATCTGCGGGGAGCCAGTCAGCCGCCGAATAACGGGCGATTTTTCGCGGATAATACCATTCTCGCGCCATTTGACGGACTGCCGGCGGCATCGCGCCAGCGGCCCAATTTCGAAGCTGAATCCACATGTATCTACGACAGGGGCGCCAAGACGGAACTGTCGACTTCGAGCACTGCCGCCTGGCGGATAACATCGACGTTGAGAACAACTCGCGCGCGGCCGCTCATCCGAATCACAATCCCTTCGCAACCCTTCAAGGGGCCGGCCGTAATCTTGACGCGCCGCCCGGCCTCCAAAAAGGGCATCACATCGACCAGAAGGTTGGACTCGAGCGCCAAATGAATTTGCTCGAGCTGCCGAGCAAGCTCCTGTTGGGCGACAACGTCGAGAAGGTTGGCGACATTTTGGTTCTGGCGAAGCCATCGGCGTTGGGCCATGTCGCCGCGGCAGAAGACGTAACCGGAAAAAAGTGGCGACTCAAAGGTTCGCTTCCGATTGCCGTATTGATGCGTGCGCGCCCGAAGCGGAAGGTAAACATGGATACCGGCGCGCATTGCCGCATCGGCGAGTTTTTTCTCGCGCCGCGGGCGCGTATGGACCACAACCCATCGCACGGGATCGGGCAACACCTCGAAGTCGACCGGGCAGGCCGCGGAAACGGAACGGCTGTTCATGCCGTTTCGACCGCTTTTCCCTGCACGGGCTGCGGGAGGACACTCAATTCGCCCCGAGGCCCGGTTTCGATGACCTCTTCCTCGCTGTGTCGGAGACCCATGATAATCGTCTTGAACGTCCGCAGGAGAATTAGAAGGTCGAGAAATAAACTCATGTGCTTGATGTAATAAAGGTCGTACTGCAGCTTCCGGCGCGCCGCTTCAATGCTTGCCGCATAAGGATATTTGACCTGAGCCCAGCCGGTAATCCCGGGAGGCACCATCAGCCGTTCGCGGTAAAATGGAATCGCCGAAGCCAGCATCTCGATGAATTCAGGCCGCTCAGGGCGCGGCCCGACAAGACTCATCTCCCCGCGGAGAACATTGATGAGCTGAGGCAGTTCGTCGATGCGCCATTTGCGGATGAAACGCCCCACTCGGGTCACCCGCGGGTCGACGAGACCCGACCACACGGCGCCGGTTTGCGCCTCGGCATCCGTTCGCATCGACCGGAATTTGAGGACCGTGATGATCCGGCCGCTCAATCCCGCGCGCTGCTGTCGGTACAGGATCGGGCCTTTCGAATCGAGCCGGATCAGGAGCGCTGTCAACGCCATGATTGGAGCTCCCACAAGCAGACCGACCAGGGCGACCGAAAAATCCAGAATCCGTTTGATTTTCCGAATGTGGATAACGGAACTGTTCATCGCGGCGCTCATCAGCCATTCGTCGTTGATGTGATCGATCGGGATTTCCTGGGCCAATTGCTCATGAAGAGAGACGTAATCGATCATTTCGATCCCCGAACACCGCAATGGGCGCAGCATCCTCAGCACGGCAGGTTCGCGGGATAGGGATGTGGCGACGATCAGCGTTTCCACTTCGAAAGCATCCGCAAGTTCCCGGATTCTCTCGATTTGCCCGACGACGGGGACCCCTGCGATGAGGGTTCCCGGCTGAATTCGATGCGCGGCAACAATGCCTCGGATGCGAAGGCCCGCGTCAGGAGCAGAACGAATCAGCCGAACTGCTTCAACCGCCTCCTGGCCGTCTCCGATGACCATAGCATTTTTGGATAACATGCCGCTGCGGATGATGGCGCGATAGGCCGCGCGGGACGCCCAAGCGAAGAAGAAGATAAAGACCCCGCTCAACAGCAGAATCCCGCGGCCGACCTGAGATTGAAACCGAGCATAAAAAATGAGGATTATCACGACCAGGGCGAGCGCCGCGCCGAGAAAGGGAAGCGAATAGGAGGCATGGCGCTTGATGAGGGCTTCGCGCTCGTACATGCCAACGGCATAAAACACGACCAGACTGATCAGAACCGACGCCAAAATCGAGCCGATGTTTTGTTCCATGAAATCCGCACCCTGTTCGGGGCCAAGGCGCAACAAGGCGGACAACCAGATGGCCGCAACGATTCCCACAATGTCGCTGGCGATCAGAGCGACACGGCGAAGTGAAATCCGTTGTCCGCGGTGAAGCAACATGGTTAGGGTTCGCTCCTACCCTGTTCGACGTGACGTTGACACCGCGGACGGCGAAGGTTCGTACCCGTAGTCATACCCATAATATCCGTAATAGGTCGAGTAGTAGTAGTACCCCACTCTGCCAAACTCCAAGTTGTTCAGCACGCACCCGAGAACGGACCCGCCGCGCTGGCGGACCAGTTGAAGCGAAAGTTGAACAAGCCGCCGGGAGGTCTGGCCCGCCCAAATCACGAACACCGTGCCTTCCACCTGCGATGCCATCATGGCCGATTCCGAAACCGCCATAACCGGCGGGCAGTCGAAGAGGATCCGGTCGTAAGCGCGGCGCGCGTAGTCCATGAACGCGCCAAACTCAGGTCTCAAGACCAGCTCCGCCGGATTTGGCGGAAATGGGCCGGTCGCAACCAGATCGAGATTGGCAACCGTCGTACGCTGGATGACCGATTCCGGTTTGGCCTGTCCGCTCAGCACGTCTGAAAATCCGCGGCCGCCTTCAAGGCCAAAAAATTTGTGCAATTCGCCCCGCCGCAGGTCAGCGTCAATGAGCAGCACACGCATTCCTGCCTGCGCGAGGCTGATGGCCAGGTTGATGGCGGTCGTTGTTTTGCCCTCTTTGGGAACGGCCGATGTGATCGCCAGGGATCGGACATCCCTCTCCCTGCATAGGGTCAACAACGCGGACCGCACATTCCGATAGGCTTCGACCAGGCCGCTCTTGGGATCGATATTCGAGAGCAGCCTAGACTTCAGATCCTCCGGGTCCCAACTCGCGGCGGGAATTATGCCCAGGAATTCAACGCGGAGCGCCTTCTGGACATCCTCGGGATAGCGGATGGAATCGTCGAGAAATTCCAACGCAAAGACCAGCCCGATTCCGATCCCCAAGCCGATGACCGCAGCCAGAAACAGGCTTTGCAGGCGCCGAGGGGTGATCGGCGTGGACGAAGGGCGCGCCCGCTCCAGCGGCCGAATGGTTTCAGGTTCGATTCCGATGGTAATGTCGATTTCCTTCAATCGGTTGAATATCAGATCGTACAGGCCGCGAAGTCGCGCCACGTCCCTGAGGAGCGCGGCATATTCATCGGCCTTGCGGGAGACATCGAGGGCTTCCGCCTCCCATTCCCGCTCGGCGCGGTTGATTGCCTTCTCCTGTAACTGGAGGGATTCAAGCTGGGAGTAAAACTGCTGCAGAGCGAACTGAACCTCCCGATCGATCTCGGCCTGCACTTCGCGAATCCGGGCCAGCGTGATCTGAATTTGGGGGTGGTTGTCGTTGAACTTCTCCCGCATCATCGCGAGTCGACCTTCAAGGTTCAATTTCTCCTGTCTCAGCTCGGACCAGCGAGGCCGGTTGAGCACACCCCGCTCGAGCAGGCCTTCGGCGCCAGAGGACATGGCGAAGTTGGTCCCGCGATCCACAACGCTGGCAATGGGCAACTGCGCCAGAGATGGGGCCGGAGAACCGAGCATCTGGAGAATGACCTCGTCTGAAGCTTCGTTGAGCAGCGGTTGCTGCGCCTGCAGGATCATCCGCTCCGCGCGACATTCCGCAGCGCGGCTGGAAAGATTGGCCAGCATCTTGGCGGCAACATTTCCCCGCTCTTCGATGGCGATGACGCTGTTTTCCCGCTTGAAGGCCAGCACCCGCTCTTCCGCGCGTTTGAGCTCCTCGCGGAGCCGGTTGGCCTGCTGGGTCAGGCTGATGACCGTTGCCTGGGATGTTTCCATCCGCTCTTCCGCCTTGTAGTCCATGTAGGCGTCGATCATCGCGTTGGCAAAATCAGCCGCGAACTGAGGATCGAGGGCGTCGACGGAAACGACGAGAATTGACGCGCGCCCGAGCGGATACACGGAAATCCGTTGGAGCTTAGCGGAAATTTCCTCGGGCGGTCGGTTCAACCGCTCGCGGGCGCGAGCGATCAACGTCCCGGACTGGAGAATCCGCATCTGCGTATCGATGATGTCGCCGAAGACATTTTCGAGATCGCGGTCCTTCAGGCGTTCCGGCAGGTTCAGTCCCCGGCTTAGTACGACCGAGGCCGAGGCGCGATACACGGGCACCTGGTTGACCATGTTGACGATTGTCACGCTCAGCGAAATGAAGAAACACAGTGCAACCAGCCAGATTCGCTTGACGACGATGTGAAAGTAATGCTTGAGGTCGACAAGATCGAATGACTTCGTGGGCGCTGGCTGCGGCGTGACATCAGCTTGCGCCCGCGCCGACGAATCCTGTGCCGGCAAGTTGGGACCAATCGTTCTGGGAACCGCCGGCGGTTCGATAATTTTTCTCATGCGCTAAAAGATAATCCGCTCGGGAACGATGATTACATCCTCGTCTCGGAGCGGCACATCCTCTTCAAACGATCCCGTTTTGAGAATTCGGCCAACATCCACTTCGAGAACCTGCTTCTGACCTCCGGGGGCGGTGCGCTGGATACGAACGCGGGAGGTGTTGGCAAACTTGCTGAATCCGCCGTGGGTCAAAAGCGTACGCGCCAACGTCGCCTCCCCCTGCAAAGGAAGCGGGTAAATCCCGGGCGATGATACCTCCCCCAGCAGATAGATTCTCCCGCTTGAGGACTGCGCTGCCGAAGGTGCGAACAGGATGTCGCCCGGCAACACGGGAATATTCATAGTCATGTCCGCCGCGCCAAAAAGGCGGGAGAGATCGACTGGGATGGCCTGGTACGTTCCGTTCGCCGAGTCCGGCCGCAGGAGTCGGACTGCATCCATCCGGGCCTCGCGATTGATGCCTCCCGCCAAAGCCACCGCCCGAATGATGTTCATTCCCGGCGAATGCGGGTGGAATCCGGGACGCGCAAATTCGCCGAGGGCAAGGAATTCTGCCATCTTTTCCCCGCGGCCCAACGTCGGCACCACGACCATGTCCCGAGGCCGAAGAAACTGGTCCTTGCTGAAGTCAAGCGTTTCATACATGGACTTGACGTCGACTTGTATGATCTGACGCTGGAGCCCGGCGCCGGGCCGCCACCGCAGGATCCGGATGTTGCTGGCATCCGCGTTGGCGTTCAGTCCTCCTGCCAGCGCGATGGCTTCCATCAGCGTAAGGATCTGGTCGCCCTGATAGCCGATGGGGCCCGGGCGAGCGACCGCACCGACGATCATGACCGACCCTTCGACAAACTCGTCGACTTCGACGGAAACCGTCGCCCTTTTGTAGTAAGTCTTTTCCAGAACGCTCTTTAGCTTTGCAGCCGCCTGCTCCGTGGTCAGGCCATCCACGGGAATCCGCCCAATGAAGCCGAAATCGATGGTTCCATCGCCCGCGACGGGATAGGTCTTGGACAACTGGTCGTCCTCGACGACGACAATCCTGAGACGATCGCCTGACATGATTGTGCGAGGCGACGCGGGGATCGCTGTGTCCGCGACAGCCGCGAGAAGGCCCCGAAGCAAAATCGTGAAGAGAAGGGCAACTGAAGCAAACCCCAATCTAAAACTGGTACTCATACGACCACGTCACGCGGTGCTCTACAAGCGGCTCCTCATCGAGATTTGAGGTCTCTCGCGAATAATCATATGAAAGTTTCCGCAGCAGGCGCCTGGAAAGCGCCCGCTCGTGTTCCAGCTTCGCGTTGTAGGTCCACATTCGCTCTTCCGGTCCGTCCGCCGGCCGGTTGATTTCGTAACCTATTCCTAAATTTAGGCTCAAATCAGCGATAAATAAATCGATTTTCGAAAAATTGTACCGAATCGACGTCGTATCCGTGTCTTTTGTCGAGCCGAACGTAGCCCGGGGCTCCCGCGTCAAGGAAAGCGACTGGCGCGCCGTGTAGCTGATTTCGTGGTCGAGAGTGGCGCCATAGGTGAAATTGATGTCATCGGCTTCCTCGTTGTCTTCAATGGAATACATGGCCTGACCGGCTAGCTTCAAGCGGGGTGTAATATCGATCTGGTCTCGAATGGCAAATTCGTGGCGAAATTCCCATGCGCCCTCCTCTTCGTCGGTGTCTTCCTTCTGCAAACCCACCGAATACGTGAATTCAGGCCGGCGAATCAGGCGCAGGCGCCAATCCAGCATTATGCGTTCCGTGGTCTCCCAGTCTTCTTCGGCATCCGGGCTGTTGACCCGTTCGGTCAACCGCCGCTCGTTTTCGTATCGAGCTCCAAGATTTTCTCGAATTTGCCAATTGCCGCCCCACCTGAACGTGGTCTGATCCTCGTCGCCCTCCTGAAACTCCTCCTTTTCATATCGACGCGACGTAAACTCATAATCCGCGAACAAGCGAAACGGATCGTTCTCCCACGCCACTCCCCCGCCGTAACTCATGAGCGTATTGGGATTTCGCGTTTTTGAGCTACGGCCGCCAGGGATGTAGACCGTTTCCGCCGATTCCGACATATGCTCCCACCGGAAAAATGCGTTGATGTCCAGTGTCCGCAGGTCGGTCTTCGATTCGAGGGACAATCTGCCGAATGGCGCTGTGGAATTATCGAGGTCTTCGCGAACAAAATGTTTTTCCCATGCCACACCGGTTTCCAGCGTCAAGGTCGTTGAATACGACACATAAGCCTCTGAATTCATCTCTAGGCCGGCAATGAGGTAGTAGTCCTCCATCTCGGCCGTGGCCTCGCTCTCGCGCTGCCGTTCCACATTGGTGGTGTACACGGCGTCAAGGCGCCCCACTGCAAACAAATCAAACGGGCCAATGCGAAGAATTTGCGCTCGAAGTGAATCGGGAGATATCAGCCACGATGAGATAAACAGGACGACGAGCCACCGGAGCGGCGTTGGCCAGCGCCTAAAATTATCCCGCAGCCAAATCACGACATCGTACGCTCATCGATGCCCGCATCGCACGCCGATAAACAAAAAGCGCTTTTCCGGCCGATATCGGGCTTACGCCTACTAGCGAGCCGTCTTGACGGGCCGATAATCCTCGATCACGTTTTGCCGGCTTAGAAAGTCGCCCGGTTCCCCCCATTGCACCACCCGGTCGTTCTCGAAAAACACCCAGTAATCTTTCGGCCGAAAGGAAAAACCCGAGAGGTATTCCCATACCATCTGAGTTTCCCCACCTTCGAACACCTTGGCGGCCCTAATAGCCGTGGGCTCACCCAGTTGGTCACGAACCTCTTCGGGTGTCATGCCCAGGCGCAATCGGCCAATTTTGGAAGATGGTGTTTCACAACCGGTTAGAAAGATGGTGATCCAAGCAATGCAGATGATGGCCCCCGCTTTCACTGCAAATCTCCTTTCACATTCCATTTATGCAAAACCGATTCAACCAGACAAGACCAAACGCTACCAGTCTGGTCGATTCCGTGACAATCCCAAAAGATTCTCAACAGGCGACCGACTGACCATCAATCAGTAAAATACCGGATAACCTGCTTCGCGCTCCATCCTTGCAAACGGCGTCTCGAGCGGGATCTCGACGCCATCCCCGAACCGCCTTTCATTTGGACGCAAACGGTTCAAAAATCTTGATCCTTCTCAAATGACGTCATATCCGCAGCATCGGTTGAAAAACGGTTCAACGTGCCCAAAGGGATTCGATTGCCCCCGACCAAATCGGCCTTGCCATCCTGCCCCCCGATGGGTAATTTCTACAGTATGAAGCGGCGCAAAATCGTAATCGCCGTTTTTCTGCTCGCAGTGGTGGGGATCGCCGGTTTGGTCATCGGCTTCCGCGGCCACCGGCTCACCAAGCTCGCTTTTGATTTCCGAGACCAAATCCGTTACTTGCTCGAAACTGGAGAAACCATCGGAGAGATCCCTGCCTCCGAGGCTTTCGGTGCGGCTTTCTTGGATGCCATTTTCGGCTCTGAGCCCGAATTGTTGGCGCGTTTGCGAAACGTTATTTCCAAGGGTCTGCAAGAAAATCCGAATATCAACCTCGGCGAAGTTGCGGCGATCCTTGTGACTTATCGGAAAAATAGCGAGAACCAAATTTCCGACGTCGCCGCACATATTATCGGAGGCTTTCCCCTCGCCCGGCGCAAGCCGGGCTTCAACCGGGACGGTTACTTCCGCGCCCAACTCGACCAGCAGCTTTGGACCACAGGAAACAGCATGCTGTCCATTTTAGGGCGAGATATCATAGTTTTTGCCGATGAAGAGGTCGCGAATGCCCAGTATACGATCTTGGATTCCATTCGGTCAGGCGAAATCATCCCCTTGGTGGAATTCATTACTGAACGGCCGCTGTATTACGCCGCGGTATTTCCGGATCCCCGCCGAATCGTCCCTACCCAGCTCCGGTCACATATTCAATCGATCATTGTTCGCGGCCAGCTCGCCCCTCTTCAGGGCTCCTCCGAGATCATTTTGCTATCGGCCAGCTCTGATTCCGCGGCATACACCGCCTCTCTGCTCTTCGACCTCCGGCTGGCTGCAATCTTGGCCCTTCAAACCCGATTCGGAGGAACTGCTGTCCAATCCGAGTTGGGAACGCGGATTCCCGTCTGGTGGGCGGACGAGATGGCTCGAAACCTCCAGCGCTCTACGATTGAAAAAAGCCTGAACCTTGTCCTGATGCGCATGAATTTCGAACGCGTTATGGTAAACGCGACATTGAAGTCCATCGAACGGTTGGGGCGAGACATGGCGCGCATGCGGGGCACAATCGACGAGAAGATGGACCCGCGCCTCGTAGATCAACGGATGAAGTCGGAAAAGCCTTTGAACTACTGGAGCGACGCCCATCGGTGGGGGCCGGACTGGCCGATCCCCGATCCGAACCGGGTGAAATCGATGCCGGAGGAATCTCCAGACGAGCAAATAGCTCCGCCGGTTTCGCCGAGTGCGTAAATCGGCGTTATGCCGATATCGTGTTTTTCCTAAAACGTTTTAATCAAACTACATCCCCGCAGCACGGTGTTCCGCGAATCTTGATGGATTGCCTTTTCTCTCATCATGGATTAGAACACAGACGTTTTCTATTGGAAAACGTTACGCAGCACGGGGCGAAAGCAAAGCCAGATTCATCAATTCAAGCGCACGATGAGTTGCGTCTCGCATAAAGGCGATCGGCTTGCGAAAATCCTTGCTCTTGCCCTATTCGCCGCCAGTACTTCCCGCGCTTTGGATTTCAACACCAGCCAAATTGCAGACGACTCCCTGATCAATCGAGAACCCGTCATTTCAGAATCCGGGCTCGCAGCCTGGGTCGCATTCGACACAAATGTCGCTGAGGGCACGCAGTCGGACATTGTGCTCTGGCGGAACGGAGCCAGGCAGAATCTAACGCGCGACCACGCTGGCGAATTCACCGGAAACAACAAGCCCTTTGTCGATGGCGACGCCGTGGTCTGGATTGCAAACTACTCGGATGTCAGCGAACCCCATTCGTGGGTACTACGAGAAGTTCCCGATCGCGACGTTGGCGCAACGGAACTCCCTGCTCTTTATAGGGTTACAATGCAGGGCGATGAGCAGGTCTTTGAGCCGGTAGCCCCGCCAACATCTATCATCGTCCGCGTTACCAACGAACTCGGCGAGGTGGTCGAGCGATTCGTTCAACTGCCACCAGAACAACAGTATCGCCGTTTGCCCAGCGGCGTCGTCGAAATTAATTTCTGGCCCGGCACCGGTGAAATTCTCAGGGTTACTCGCGATGCGCGCCATGATTTCATGCCCTCGTTCTCGGGCAGGCTGATCGCCTATCAGAAAGAGAAAGGATTTCCGTTCGGTTGGGAAATCATGGTCTGGGACGATGGCGCAAACAAACAACTCACCACGAATTTCTTCTACGACATGGCTCCCAAGGTTCACCGGCGCCAGGTCGTATGGTACGGCTGGGACGGGTCCGACTACGAAATCTTTCTCTACGACGCCGACCGCGACGCTACCACGCAGATCACCAGCAACCTTTACGACGATGTTTCTCCCGTACTTTGGGACGGCCAGATCGCGTGGGAGGGCTACCCCGCCGTGGAGTCCGACATTTTCCTCCATCGCGGAGGTCAAACCATCAAAATCAGCGACAATATCGAAGACGACGTCAATCCAAGAATTTGGAGCGGCCAGGTGGTTTGGCAAGGGTTCGATGGCGACGACTACGAAATCTACCTGTTCGATGGCTCGCGAACCATCAAGGTCACGGCCAATTCGTTTGACGATACGCATCCCGAAATCCGCGACAACCTCGTGGTCTGGACCGGCTTCGAAGGGAATTGGGACGCCGAAATTTACGCCTGGGATTTGAAGGGCCCGATTGTTCGATTGACGGACAACAACGAAGAAGATCGTGAGCCTCGAACCGCAGGCGGCCGCGTCATTTGGAGCGTCGAACGCGATGGCCGCTATCAAATTTGGCTTGCCGAGCCGCGGTGAAACGCGCGCGAACCGCCTGTCCGGATTTCCATCGTATGGAAACTTGAATCCGTAGGTCTTCCATCGACTGGAAATTCCATAGCATGAAAAATGGCACAGTCCGGAGCCTATCGCCGGCATCTGGCAGCCCAGACGACGCGGGCGCCAATTAAGGGGACCACTGCCGGTCGAGGGCCCGATATTGCAATGCTTCAGAGACGTGGCGCTCCTCGATCGTCTCGCTGCCCTCGAGGTCAGCGATCGTTCGGGCCACTTTCAAAATTCGATCGTAGGCCCTTGCGCTGAAATGCAGCTCCTGGATCGCCATCTTCAGCGTTTCCTGCGCCGCGGGTCCGGGCCTTGCATAAAGCTGGGTTTCCTTCGCTCGCATGGCCGCGTTGCAGGTCACGCGCGGGTTGCCCTGAAAACGCCGATGCTGGACAGCCCGTGCGCGGATCACGCGCTCACGGATGGCGGCTGACGGCTCACCCCTCGCCTCGGACGCCAGCTCACGGTACTGGACGGCGGGAACTTCGACGTGAAGGTCTATGCGGTCCAGCAGCGGCCCGGAAATCTTTGAACGGTAGCGATGGATCTGGATCGGCGTGCAACGGCAGGCGCGCTTCGGATCGCCATAATAGCCGCAGGGGCAGGGATTCATCGCCGCAACCAGCATGAAGCGGCACGGAAACGTTACGCTGGCCGAAGCTCGGGAAATCGTCACAAATCCGTCTTCCAGGGGCTGGCGCATCACTTCCAGCACGTTTCGATGAAACTCCGGCAGCTCGTCGAGAAACAACACGCCGTTGTGCGCGAGGCTGACTTCGCCAGGCATCGGATGAGTCCCCCCGCCGAGCAGCCCGGCGTCCGAGATCGTGTGGTGCGGAGCGCGAAAGGGCCGTTTCGCCACCAGTGCCTGGTGCGGCGGCAAAATCCCCGCAATGCTGTGAATCTTGGTCGTCTCCAGCGCCTCCTCCATCGTCATGGGTGGCAAGACGCTCGGCACGCGTTTGGCCAGCATCGATTTACCGGTGCCCGGTGGTCCGATCAGAAGCAGATTGTGTCCTCCAGCAATCGCGACCTCAACCGCTCGTTTGGCGAATTCCTGTCCTTTGACATCGGCGTAATCTTCTTCATAGGCGCTGAGCGATTCGAATTCCCGCGTCGCATCGACTCGGACCGGCTGGCAGGAAATTTTGCCGGAAACGAAATCGGCAGCCTCGCGCAAGGATCGCACAGGGTAAACGGCGAGTCCTTCGACCACGGCCGCCTCTTCCGCATTGTCTGGGGGAACTAGCAACCCCGCACAACCCTGTTTGCGCGCCATCATGGCAATCGGCAACACTCCGCGGACACGCCGGACCTCCCCGCTGAGGGCGAGCTCACCCACCGCGACCCAGCGATCAAGACCGTCGATTGGAATCGCATCCGTGGCGGCGAGCATGCCCAATGCGATGGGCAGGTCGAAGCACGGCCCTTCTTTGCGGATATCCGCCGGCGCCAGATTGATGGTCGTCCGGCCGATCGGGGGCGCAAATCCCGAATTGATGAGCGCCGTCCAAACGCGATCAACGCTTTCTTTCACTGCCGTGTCGGGAAGTCCGACAATCACCACTTTGCATTCACCTAAGCCGGCGTTAACCTCGATTTCCACCGGAAAGGCTTCCACCCCGTAGACAGCGCCTGAATTGACTTTTGCCAGCACAGCAGGTCTCTCTCCGCAGAACGAACGGCGCACATGTTGTAGCGGAGGCTCCCGCGACTGACCAGCGAATCCTGGGCGGATAGACCTGGAGCGCGATTCGGCCGCCCTTTGCGCCGAAGCGCATCAGAGCCTTCAGTCGTAGTAATTTTCGCGGATCACGAGGTGAGGGGGAATCTCGGTGACGAAGCGCGAGGGGAGATAGTAGTTTTCGCCCCCGTCCCGGCTCCGATGAACGGCAGGGACACAGAGAAACAGGTCATCTTTCGCCCGCGTGACGGCCACATAGAACAGACGCCGCTCCTCCGCGTAGCTCTCGGCGTCGCCCATCGATCGGTGCGAGGGAAACATGCCCTCCGAGAGCCAGAGCACAAAGACGGTCGACCATTCGAGACCTTTGGCTTGGTGAATCGTGCTGAGGCACACGGCATCCGCGCGTCCAGCATGCGGATCATCGGGTTCAGCGTCCAGATTGGTCAGGAGCGCCATCTCCTGAATGAATTCGGAGATGTCGGCAAACTGCGCGGTAAACACAATCAGCTCGTCGAGGTCCTCCCGTCGCCGAGCATAATTGTCAAAGGTTTCAATCGCATACTGGTCGTAGAAGGCATCGACGAATTTCTCAAGAAACGGCGCCGGCTCACCCGACGCCGCGGCCAGTGTATCCTCCAGGCGACTCCACGCTTCGCGGGCCGCCGCAGGCAGCATTTCGCCCACAGTCGCGCGCGCCCTCGCATCAAGAGGATGGAAGCGCCGACCGAGCGCGTCCCAAATCTTTCGAGCGGTTTTCTGGCCCGTTTTGGGAAACAATTGCAAAAGCCGCTGGAAGGCAAGCTCATCCGATGGGTTTGCGGCCAAGCGTAGCGGCGCGCAGACATCCTTGATGTGCGCCTGCTCGAAAAACCGAACGCCAGACGTGATCACGAACGGGATCCGCTCTCGCGTCAGCAACAGTTGCAGCTCGAGCGCGTGATAATGGGCCCGGTAAAGAACGGCAATGTCACGAAGCGAACGGCCGGCCGCCCGCAGACGTCGAATCCGGTCGACGACATACAGCGCCTGCTGATCACCATCGCGGAGTCGCACGAGAACGGGGAGGCGAATCGACGGCGGACGCACCGCCCGAAGCGTTTTCTGGAACTGGTCCGGATTCCCGGCGATACAGGCGTTCGCAACGCCGAGTATGCCGGGCACGCTGCGATAGTTGGTTTGTAGCTTGAATATCGAGGTTTCTGGATACCGCTTGGGGAATGAGAGGATGTTCCGGAAATCTGCTCCGCGCCAGGAATAGATGGATTGAAAATCGTCGCCGACCACCAAAAGATTTCGTCGTTTTTCTGCCAGCAGGTCAACCCACGCGGACTGGATCGCATTAGTGTCCTGGTATTCGTCGACCAGAATGTAAACAAATCGCTCCTGATACCGGTTGAGGATATCGGGGTGTTCGCGAAAAAGCCGGAGGCCGTTCACCAGGAGGTCGTCGAAATCCATCGCATTGGCCGCGCGCTTTTTGGATTGGTAGAGCTCGCGGACGCGCACGATGTCCCCCACGTCGATGGAGTGGTCGCCAAAACGGGCAATGGCGTGGCTTTCCAATGGCTCCTGCCGGCTGTCGGCCAGACTGAACAGAGACAGCAGAACGTCCGGTTTTGGAAAATGCTTCCCAGTGAGGTCTAGTTCATCCAAGGCCGCCTTCAGCAAGGTTCGAGCGTCATCCTGGTCGAGAATCGAGTAATCCGATCGATATCCGATTTCCTCCGCATGCCGGCGAAGAATCCGATTGGCCATGTGGTGGAAGGTGCCGCCCCACAACCCGCCCACTTCGTCACCAGCGAGATGGCGGGCCCGCTCGAGCATCTCCCGCGCCGCTTTGTTCGTGAAGGTCAAAAGCAGGATGCGCGACGGCTCAACGCCCCTTTCGACCAACCTCGCAACTCGATAGGTGAGCGTGCGCGTTTTTCCCGTTCCGGCCGCGGCGATGACCAGAACGGGCCCGTCCGGCGCCATTACGGCAGCCAATTGCTCCGGGTTGAGATCCTTCTCATATTCGATGGCCATGTCTGAGATTACCGGATTGGGACGAGCATTCTCCCGCACATTAGCGATCTGCAGGCGAAGCGCGGCCTAAGCTCGGTGCGTCCCAATTTTCGAAATTCGAGTTCATGCATTGGGCGAGACGTGGGCCGCCCCGGATGCAGACTCGGGTTTGCGACGAAAAAGCTCGAAGAGATACAGCATGGCTGATGCCAGCGACACAAGCCCTAGCACGAGAATCACCGACATCACCGTCTCATGCCAGACCCAGACGCCTCCGACATACGCCCCTGCGAGCGTGAGCAGCCACGGGACCGTGCGAAATCGATGCTGAGCCATTTCAAAATTCAACAGCAGATACGCCACGCCGAGCGGACACATCGCCAGCATCACCGCGCGCACCAGTTGTTCCAGTTCCGGCGACGGATCCCGAATCCCGTAGAGGATCCAAAGCGGCAGCCAGGGCCAGATCAGAGAGACCGAAACGCCGAGGCCGATCATGCCGAGCACCATGCCCAGCGCCTTGAGCAACGTGAGCCGTGAGGAGCGGGAGATCGCGCCCGCGCTAATCACTTTTGGAAACATCGCCATCGCGATCGGCATGGGCAAAAACACGATGGAGCGCCCAATAGTCGCCGCCCAGGCATATTCCCCCGCGGCGGCGGGATGGAAATGCCGGACGAGCATGACGTCGCTGTTCATCAGTACGCCGTAGCCCGCCAGCAGGAGCATCGATTTCAGAAAATACGGCCCGATCCCGCTCGGGGCCTCGGCCCGGGAGCGATCCGCGCGCGTGATCCACCAAACGGCCGCCACCGCAACGAGCACGCCGGCGGCCATTGCGATCCCTTGGGCAAGCACAGCGTAAAAAGCCGTCGCGGCAAAGAGCATGACAAATGCCCATCCCAGCGCAAGCCTCGCCACATTCACGCCGTGGACGGCGGCTCCGAACCACCAGAAAGCCTGCATGCCCTGCAGGACGCCCGCCAGGACGGGCAGGAGCATAAACGCGGGTAGCGTTGCGGCTACCACGGCGATGGCAGCGCTGTCGGCAAGATGAAAGAAACGAGCCAACTCCGCGCGCGCCGCCCACATCGCAACGCCCGCTGGAACCGCCAGGGCACCGATTCGAAAGCTCCAACGGCGCGCGATCGCTCGCGCGACGGAGGGACTCTCCGCGCGGTGGGCACGCGCCGAAAAATGAGCCATCGCGCTGCGCAGGGCGTCCATTGGCGTCGAAAGGACGAGCATTAGATTCAATAGGGCGGCGAGAATGCTATACTCATCCCCGGTCAATTTCCGGCCCATGATCATGTGGAAAACCACATTCGCCACATTCGCAATCCCGGTCAGCGCCACGAGCAACAAGCCGTGCGCCACAAGCTTCCCCTCGTATTTGGAAACCGAATCGTCCATGGCTATCGACTCAGATGCACCACGCGGCCCAGAGTCCGGTCATAGAGCGTGACCACCCAGCGCAGCGGCGAATACAACAACCGAAGCCGAACAATCGCAACAAACATTTCCAATGAGGCGCGGCCAATCTTGAGCTGGGAACCGCCGATGTCATGCCAAACGGTCGGGCGCTCAATGATCCGAAAACCTGCTCTGCGGAGCTTGAAAACGAGATCCACGTCAAACGCCCACCGCGTGATGCCAAGTTCGGGCAAGACGGCCTCGAGGGCCTGGCGGCTGAGGACCTTCGCGCCGCACTGAGTGTCACGGATCGGCACCCGAAACAAGAGCCGCACTAAAAAGTTGAACACACGAGAGGCGATCCGCCGGCGCAACGGCTGAGGCGGGTAGACCCGGGACTCCTTGAACCAACGCGAGGCAATGATCGCGCCGGCGTCATCGAGATGCTGCACGAGGTCGTCAAACGCCTCCGGGGGCGTCGCGCCGTCAGCGTCCACGAATCCGACGCGGTCACCCTTCGCCTCGCGGAAACCAAGGATAATGGCGCCGCCTTTCCCGATCGCCCGCGGTTCAACGATCACGCGCAGAGCGGGGTGCATGGGCATCTGCTCGCGGACCACGCGTTCGGTGCCGTCTCGCGATCCGTTGACCACCACAATCAATTCGAACTCGTTTCCATAACGGGGTTCGAAATATTCGAGGTAGGCGCGCAGCGTCGGCGGAAGCCGCTGCTCCTCGTTGTAGGCCGGAATGACGATCGACAGTTTCACTGCGGGCGAACGAACAACCGAAGCGTGGTGTTGCCCTGGCCAAAATGCGGCACGGTCTCCGCCAAGGGGAAGCGGCGTTCGATCCGTTGGATCAGCGCGCGCCGCTCGTCTTCCGGCAGCGGCGCGATCGCCGGCGCAGCGATGCTGAAGGCGTAATCGCTAAGCGCAGCCACCCGGGCTGGCGAACGATCTACCTGTTCGAGGACCCGTTCACGATTCACCACATGGAACGCCTCCGCGCGCTCGAGGGACCAGTCGGGGTAGTAACTGAAGACCCCCATTTCCCATCCCGCGGGCACGCGGAGCCCCGCCTCCACGGCCAGATAGGTGTCCTGCGTCAACACTTCGCCCTCCTCGCCCGCTGCATTGCGCACCCGCCGCGCAACCTCGCGAAGTTGCAGCAACGAGGGCTGTTCACGCATCCTCCACCAGATTCGGTCGCGACCCACAATCAGCCACGACTGGTTGATCGGCGACGACACCGATGCCATGACATTCACGGCAAGGGCGAACCCGCAAGATGCCAACGCCGAAAAGGGCGTCTGGAAAAAAGGCGTCCGCGCCCAGCCCGCTGCCACCAGCGCCGCAAACAGCGGGAAAATCGGCACCTGATAATCATCATAAGGGAAAGGCGCCGCCACATGGGCTACGGTAACGAGCGCCACCGTCAGCCAGGCCGCCCGCTCGACAGCGGACTGCCGAGGCGCGCCCGAACGAAAGCCCAACCAGCTGACCGCCGCCAGTCCCACACCGGCAGCTATGGGGACGAAATAGCCCTGCGACAATCGGGACAAAAACCCGACTTTGAAGGCGAGCGCCTTCAAGGCGCCCCCCGAGTCCCGCATGGCATGGTATTCGAACATAAAAAAACGAAAAACCTCCGGCGACATCCGGTAGAATACCCCTAAAAGCAAAAGCAAGCCGACCGTCCCGCCCGCTGCAAACCATACCCACCCCAGCCGTCCGAATTCGCGTCGATGGATGATCGCCACCAAGCCTGTTGCAGCGAGCGCAAGGCCGAGAGTAATCCGGGTCGCCGCCGCGGCCGCCAGCAGAAATCCGGAAAGAAACAACCTAAACGGGGCAACGACCGGCTGGCCCGACGGCGTGAGAAGCGCGAAGGCGAGCACGAGGAGCAGCGCCGCGAGCGAATACGTTTTGACGACCGTCGTGAAATAGCTGTGGTACACATTGACCGCGATCGCTGCGAAAGCAAGAAAAGCCGCGAACGCCCGCCGGCCCCTCGGAGCGAGTCGACCCGCCCACACTGCCGCAACAACGATCGACGCTAGGCCAAGCAGTGCGGTAAATGCCCGGCCCCCGCCCACGCCAAAGGGCAACCAAAATGGCGCTGCCGCTCCGTACACCAGGGGGAGCATCGGCCCTTGCGTGAATGCAAAATCGCGGTACGGCCAACGGCCTTCGTAAACGGATCGCGCGGCGTAAAGATACCACCCCTCATCCTGATTGAGCTCTCCGAACAACAAATTCGCGGACGCAAGCCCAAACCAACAGGCCACGGCGGCCAAAAAGAGGATGATGGCGGCACGACGACTCAACACCGCGTCGCCATCTCCTGCGCGAGCTGGTCGAAAAACTCCCCCAAAATCCGGCTGCCCCGCGCCAACTCAGCGATTTCAATATGTTCATCGGCGGTGTGCGCCTGCCGAATGCTCCCCGGGCCAAAAACGGCAACTTCCCGACAGGTGCGGGAAAAAGGGCCGGCATCGCTGAACCATGGCGCACCCTCAACCCTGGGAGGCAAGCCCTCGGATTCAGCGGCAGCGCACAAGCGACGAATCAGCCGACTTTCGGCCGATGTCTCGAAGGGCGGACCGTCCTTGATGGTCGTCAGGATCCAATCCACGAGGAGGCCCTGTCGCTTGAGCCGCGCCAAGCCTTCTCGGACCGATTCCAAAATGGCCGACGTCGACTCGCCGGGAACCGTGCGCCGGTCGATTTCAACCACGCACCGCTCGGGTACGATGTTGATCGCAGTCCCCCCGCGGATCACGCCGATATTCAACGTGGGCGACCCAAGCACCCCGTTCGGCCTCGCCGCTGCGGCCTGTCTGGCTTCCGTCTCGATTTCCTTTAGCGCATGAATCATCCCACCGATCGCGCTGACCCCCCGCTCCGGCGCAGAACCGTGAGCGGCCCGGCCGATCACCTCCAATTCATACCAGAGCGTCCCCTTGTGAGCCCGCACAACGGCGCATTCCGTCGGCTCCAGAATCAGGGCCTCATCGGCGCCCAGGCCTCGCTCGACCAACTGCTCCGCGCCGAGGTTGCCCTTTTCCTCCCCGATGGCGCCGACAAAAATGACTTGTACGCCCTGTTCCGCCGCGGCCGCGAGCCGAGAGGACGTAAGCGACCACAGTGCCGCTGCGAGGGGTCCCTTGGTGTCACATGCGCCCCGCCCATAAACCCGACCCTCCCGAATAAGTCCTTCAAAGGGGGGCACAACCATGCCGTGAACCCCTTGGGTGTCGAGGTGTGCCTCCAGCAGAATCGTGCGCGAAGGGCTATCCGGACCATGGCGAGCGATTACATTCGGCCGGCCTGAAATCTCCTCAACCCATTCGACTCGAAATCCCGCTTTCGCAAGCAGGTCCGAAACAAACTCCGCCAGAAGTCGTTCCCCGCCGATCCGGGCGTCATCGGCAAACGCCGGATTGACACTCGGGATTCGAATCAGCCGTTGCAGCAGCTCGACCAAACCTGGATCTGCCTGAGACACGGCCGGAAGGATAGCGGGATAAATCCAAGATTGCCAACGATCAAACTCGACCCGTAGGTGAAAACTTTCAGGTCCGGACCACCAAATATGGTAGTTGAATTCGGTGTCCGCCACTTGATATAGATTGTTGTCAATGAACAGATCAAATCAGGCCGGTTGACGCGCCAACTCAATCTGCCGCGGCAGACGGCGGTTTGGAGGTTTGTCGGTTGTGTACCTGAAATCGCTTGAACTGATTGGCTTCAAAAGTTTTGCGGAAAAAACGAAGCTCGAATTCGAACCCGGCATCACCGCGATCGTCGGACCCAACGGGTGCGGGAAAAGCAACGTTGCAGATGCTATTCGTTGGGTACTCGGTGAGCAGAGCGCCAAGGCGCTGCGCGGCTCCAAGATGGAGGATGTGATTTTCAACGGCACGGACTCCCACAAGCCACTCGGCATGGCGGAAGTAAGCCTGACGCTCGCTGATTGCGAGAAGATCCTCGGCACGGAGTACCATGAAATCACGATCACTCGCCGCGTATTCCGCAACGGCGAGGGACAATATTTCATCAACAAAACGCCCTGCCGCCTGAAGGATATTCAGCGGCTCTTCATGGACACCGGTATCGGCACCAACTCCTACTCCCTCATGGAGCAGGGCAAAATTGACCGCGTCCTCAGCTCGCATCCGGAAGACCGTCGGGCCGTGTTTGAAGAGGCCAGCGGCATCACAAAATTCAAGGCGGACAAGAAAGAGGCGCTGCGCAAACTGGAGCAGACCGAGGCCAACCTTCTCCGGCTGGATGACGTTATCCGGGAGGTCAAACGACAAATCATCTCCCTCCAGCGTCAGGCGGGCAAGGCGCAACGCTACCAGGAGCTCCAGGCGCAACTGCGCACCCTGGACCTCTTTGTCACGAGGGAGCGGCTCGCCACACTCGATGAGCAAATTCGAACCTTGGAATCACGGCTCGCCTCCATGTCTGAACAGGAAGAGGCGGTGCGGACCGACATTTCGCGCGCAGAGTCGGATCTGGACTCACTGCGTGGCCGCTGCGAGGACATCGAACGCGGGTTGAACGAAACGACCGAGTCGGCCATGGCCGTTAGGGCCGAGCTGGACCGCGCGCGGGCGCTCATTCAGCACTTCGACGAACGCCGGGCCGAGTTGCTCGAGTTATCCGAGCGGGATACCCGTGACGCCGATGAGGCTCGCGCCCGCAGGGCACAGCATGCACAGTCGCTCGAGGAGCTAAAAGCCCGCCTTGAGCGCGCAGAGGCCGAGCGCGATGCGGCCGAACGCGAAATGGCCGAACAGGCGGCGCGGGTCGCGGAAGCTGAACGCCGCGCCGGAGATTTATCCCGAGCGCTGGACCGCCTCCGGTCGGAACAGCTCGACCTCGAGTCCCGTGCAGCTCATTCGCAAAACGAACTGACCCGCCTCGAACATGCCGAGCGGGCTAATGTGCTCCGTCGGGAGCGGCTTGCCGCCGAACAGGCCGAAGCCCTGCGCGCAGTGGAGATGTTCGAGCAACGCCGGAAAGACATCCAATCGAAGATTGCCGAACTTCGAGCCGATGTCGACCGCGCTGGTGAACATCTAGCGATCCTGGAGGAGCAGCAGCGAAACCGGTCGGAAGCTGCCGCGAATCTCGAGGCGAAGCTGTCGGCCCTCCGCTCGCAGGCCGCCGCGAGGGAGGCACAAATCGAGTTGATGGAGGCAAGTGAGCGCCAGCACGAGGGTTTCGCATCGGGCGGCCGACGGCTCCTAACCGGGGATGAGAGCCTGGGTGTCGATCGCACCCGAGTTCTTGGGGCGCTGGCCGAGCTCATCCAAATCGACGCAGAATGGCAGCACGCGCTCGAGGCCGCACTGCGTCCCTGGCTTGATGCCATCCTCGTGGACGGAGATTTGGCGGCCATCGAGATTCTGAAGGCGCTTGAGAGTCGGTCCGCTGGCGCCGCCCGCCTGCTCTCGACCTCGGCCCGGCCCGCGTACCCACCCCCCGAGGGCCGAGTGCGGCTGCTGGATCGAATCCGCTGTCCGGATTATCTGCGTCCTGCGCTGGAATGCATTTTGGGCCACGTCTGCGTGGTCCCTTCGCTTGCCGACATCCCGCCGGACCGCCCGGCCGGGCTGGCGTGGGTGACGCCCTCAGGTGCGCTCATCAATCCGAACGGGACGTCCGAATTATGGCGCCGGGACGATGCGGGCTCGAATCCCCTGACCCGAAGGCAGCTCATCCAGCAACGGCGCACGGAGCTCGATCAGTTGCGCGCCGACATTCAAGCCCACGAGGCCGCCGCGCGGGCTCTTGAAGGCGAATCCGGCCGACTGGACGAGGCCCTGCGCGATGCGCGGAGAGACCTGGACGAGCGGCGCCGGATCCTGAATACGGCCGAGGGCGAACTTCATGTGATCGAGCGGGAATTCTGCCAGGCCCGCGATCGCGCCGACACCGTTGCGTGGGAACTACAGGCAATGGAAGAACAAACCCGCGCGGGTGACGAACGGCGGTCGGCTCTGGTTGCGGAGCTGGAGCGGATCCGAGCGAGGCAGGAGGAGCTCCGCGCCGCAATCGCAGCACAGGCGGAAGAGGTTCGGGCGGCCGAACATAACCGAGCCGCCTGCACGGCGGAGGCGGCCGAGCGACGAATCCGCTTCGCCGAAGCACGCCAGTTGGCGCAAAGCCTTGCCGATGCGTGCGCGCAGGCCGTCGCGCGTGTTCGCGAATTGGACGCCCTCATCGAAGAGCGCTCGCGAGGGCTGGTGACGACCCAGGCTCGTCTCGAAGAGCTCGCCCGCTCTCGAAGCGCCACGGAATCGAGGATTCCCGCCCTGGAAGAGGAGGCGGACCGACTTGCTGCCGAAGCGGAAATGGCCCGAGACGAACGAGAGGGGCTCCTAAGCGAGATCGCTCGGGTCGAGGCCGCCCTCCGCGAGAAACGGTCGCTCCTCGACGAAATTCGAACCCGTCGCGCCGGGTGCGAGGTGGAACTGGCGCAGCAGCGGATGCGGCGCCAGAACCTGCTCGAACGCGCGATCGCCGACTATCGGGTTACCGAGGCGGAGGTCCTCTCAGCACCGGAGCCGGCATGGGAAGACGACCAGCGGCCCGATCGAGAAACCTTGGAAAATCGAGTCGCCGAGCTGAAAGCCAAGCTCGAGGCCATGGGGCCGGTCAACCTCGTCGCAATCGAGGAGCACCGGGAGCTTGAAGAGCGCTACGGCTTTTTGACCGCCCAGCACGCGGATCTCACCGCGTCAAAGAACCAGCTCATGGACATGATCCGGCAGATCAACAAGACCACCACCGAGCTGTTTTCCGAGACCTTTGCGAAGGTGAACGAAAATTTCCAGCGAATGTTCGTCCAACTCTTCGGCGGGGGGTCCGCCAAGCTGGTGCTGGTCGACGAGGGCGACATCCTCGAATCTGGGATCGAAATCATCGCCCGCCCGCCGGGGAAGAAATTACAATCCGTTTCGTTGCTCTCTGGCGGCGAACGGACAATGACGGCCGTTGCGCTTCTCTTCGCGCTGTATCTCGTGAAGCCAAGCCCATTTTGCGTGCTCGACGAATTGGACGCCGCTCTCGACGACGCCAACATCGGGCGCTTTGTCAAAACCCTGCAGGGCTTTCTCGACCGCTCCCAGTTCATTGTCATCACGCACAACCGTCAGACGATTGCCGCCGCTGGGACTTTGTACGGTGTAACGATGGAGCAGCAGGGCGTCTCAAAAATTGTTTCGGTTCGGCTGTCCGAGGCTCAGGGCCAGAAGGAGAGCCCCGTATAAACTCGCCGGGACGCCCTCGCTCCGGAGGGCTTCCTCTTTTTCCCGTTCCGATCCCCCTTCGTCCGATTGCTTCGGCGCGAATCATGCAATAGTCTTGCGCACAACCTGAAGGCGCCGACATGACAGAGCCGAAATGCCCTATCGAGCGAATCGTCAAACGCGACGGCAACATCGTCGCCTATGATCGGGACCGAATTGCTACGGCCATCTTCAAGGCCGCTGCGGCAGTCGGCGGGACTGACCGCCGGCTCGCGGAGGAGCTGGCCCTCGATGTGGAACGTCGGCTGGTCGAGGTGTACGGAGCCCACTCCATGCCGACGGTTGAAGAAATCCAGGATATCGTCGAGGAGGTGCTGATCCGTAACGGCCACGTCAAGACGGCAAAAGCGTATATCCTCTATCGGCATCAGCGGGCGCAGCTCCGAGCGGGCCGCGAAAATCGGATCGAGGCGACTGACAACATCCCCTACAAAAAAATTTATGAGGTGCTTCGCTGGAACATGGACCACGGTTGCGAGACCGTGGATGGCCTCAATGAAATCATCGCGGGAGGAAAATTTCCGGAGCTGATTCGCGATTGCGATGCGCGGTATCGCGACGAAGTCGCTGCCGGCGCGAAGCTGATCCTCGAGCACCTGCCCGACGTCCGGATTGTCATCATCGCGGGGCCCTCTTCGTCCGGAAAAACGACCACCACGATCAAACTGAGCGAGGCGCTCAGCGCGGCCGGGATCGAACTCGTCGCGATTAACATCGACAACTACTTTTTCGACCTGGAGATGCATCCCCGCGACGAATTCGGGGATTACGACTATGAAACGCCGCAGGCGCTGGACCTGTCGCTGATCAATCAGCATCTGTTCGCCCTGTTGGAGGGGCGGACCATCCGAACGCCCCACTACGACTTCAAGACCGGCAAGCGCACGCTGGACGTGCACGAAATGTCGCTCAAACCCAATCAGCTCCTGCTGATCGACAGCCTGCACGGCCTGTATGACGCGATGACAGCCTCCATCCCCGCGCACAAAAAATTCCGAATGTACATCGAAACGCTCGGCCAACTCCGCGACATGCAGGGCAATTTTATGCGCTGGGCCGACAACCGGCTCATGCGCCGAATGATTCGCGACAGTTGGCACCGGAATCTACAGCCGCTGGAGACCATCGCCCACTGGCATTACGTGCGACGCAGCGAACTCAAGCACATCATCCCGTTCATCGGCACGGTGGACTATCTCGTCAACAGCGCCCTCCCCTACGAAATCCCGATTCTCAAGGCGAAGCTGTTCCATTATTTCCCGCTGGCCATGGAAAAATTCCGGGACGAGCCCAAACGACAGGACGCCTACATCCGAGCCAAACGAATTTATGAGTTGCTCAGCGGGATCGTCGCAGTGGAGGACGATTCGGTTGTACCGCGGGATTCGCTGCTGCGTGAATTTATCGGCGGCAGCGTGTACCGCTACTGACGCGCAAGCTCTTCAAGGACGGCCTCCGCCGCACGATCCGCCGCGCCGCCAGGTCCCAGGGCGTTTCGCACCTCCTCCAACGCAGCGAGGGCGGCTCTTCGTTCCGGAGTGTCCGACAACAACGGGGCGAGTCCCCGCGCAAGCCACTCGGGCCGCGCCGCGCCCTGAATGAACTCCGGAAAGGCTTCTCGACCCAGGATGAGATTGACCATGCCAAGGTGGGGCACCCGAATCAAAAGCCGCCCCGCAGCGTAGGTCAGAGGCGAGGTCTTGTACACGATGCACATCGGACAATTCATCAAAGCGGCTTCGACGGTGGCAGTGCCGGATTTCACCCAGGCCGCTGTCGCCTCCGCCAGAGCCCGTCGTGTCCGCCCGTGGACTACCGCGTAGCGCAGAGGACCGCCGCCCGCTGCGCTCGCGATGGCGTGCGCGCGCTCGGCCAATTCGATCGTCGGCGCGGCCAGCACAAAACCGGCTTCCGGATAATCCCGCTGCAAGATTCCGGCCGCGCGCCACATCACGGGCAGGATGCGTTCGATCTCCTGAATCCGGCTGCCTGGCAACAGGGCGATGCGGGGCGAACCCGGCCAAGGGATGGGTTCGCCCGGATCGGTCCACGCCTGCGCTGCCTCGTCGACCAAGGGATGACCCACATAGTCGACCCGAAGACCTGTTCCTGAAAATTCGTCGACCTCAAAAGGAAAGATGACCAGCAGCCGGTCGACAAGGTGGGCCAGCCGATGTATCCGTGACCGATGCCAGGCCCATACCTGGGGACAGATATAGTAGACGATGCGGATGTCCATCGCCTTGAGCGCCTCAGCCAGTCGAAGGTTGAAGCCGGGATAATCAACCAAGATCGCCAGATTGGGCCTGCGCGCCGCTGCCGCCTCACGAACCTGGCGGAAGACGCGCCTGAAAAAGGGATAGCGCTTCAGCACTTCCCAAAGGCCCAAAACCGCCATTTCGCGGGCATCGACAAGAATCTCCATGCCGGTGGCGCGAAGAGCGTCGCCGCCGATGCCCCAAATCCGGAGGTCGGGACGCCGGCGTAACAGGGCCGAGACAAGGCGCGAGGCGTGGAGATCGCCGGAAGGTTCGCCGGCCACGAGGAGCAGGGATGGAGGATTGGAGGGGATTGGGCTCAAGAGGGACCTTGCCGCATGGTCCGCGTGATCTGGACGGCCAATTTCAGGGCCTCCGCGGCATGTTCTCCGCTGACGATTGGCCGATCCCGACGGCGAACACAGTCCATGAAGGCGCGAAGCTCGAGCGCGAGCGGCTCCCCCTTCTCAATCGGCACTTCCTCGCGTTCAATTCGGTTTCCGACCTTTCGAAACAGCTCACCCGCCTGATTCTGATAATCTAGGGAAAAATAGGCGTCCTGGGTAAATACGCGGATCTTGCGCATCCTCTCAGGACTGATCCGGCTCGCTGTGACATTCGCGATACAGGAATTCTCGAACTGGAGGCGCACATTTGCGATGTCCTCGCTGTCACTCAGGACCGGAACGCCGACCGCACGAATTTCGCGAACCGGCGATCCGACCAGGTGCAAAATGATTTCCAAATCGTGAATCATGAGGTCCAGTACCACGTTCACCTCGGTTCCGCGGGGCTGGGCCCCCTCTCGCGGCGGCGGGAACGGCGCAAGCCGATGGGCTTCGATGAAGCGTGGCATACGGGCCCGTTGCTCGAGGAAGGCGAACACCGGGTTGAACCGCTCGACATGCCCCACCTGCAAAATCACCTTCTTCTCCTGGGCGAGGCGGACGAGATCCTCAGCCTCCTCGGTTGTGGCCGCGATGGGTTTCTCCACAAGCAGGTGCACGCCCGCGTTGAGGAGAGTGGAGGCCACGGCATGATGCAGGTGCGTGGGCACAGCCACGCTGGCGGCCTCGACCGACGCGGCCAGTTCCTCGAGCGTGCCGAAAAAACGCGTGCCGCAACGGTCGGCCACCTCCTTTGACCGCTCCGGATTCGCATCGTAGACGCCGACCAGCGACACGCCCTCCATCGAGGCGTAAATCCGCGCATGGTGCTGCCCGAGGCTGCCTACCCCGACCACACCGACTCGGATGGGGCGAGCACTGGTCATGAGCCCTGGTCCTCCCCCGCCACGGCAACGAAGGCGATCCCGAGCCGATCGGCCTCCTCCACGAGGCGATCGCGCTCGAGCAGAATCGCGCGGCCCGCTTCGACCGCCAGAGCGCTAGCCCGGGCGCGCCGGAGGGATTTGAAGGTCTTCGTGCCGATCACGGGCAGATCAAACCTCATGTCATGACCCCGCTTGGCGACTTTCACCACGACGGATCCCGGTCCGCCGAGCTTGCCCGCCCGTCGAATCGCTGCATCCGTGCCCTCGAATGCCTCCACCGCGAGGATGGTCCCCTCCTTCACCACCACCGTTTGGCCGATATCGAGGCCGCTGATCGTCTTGGCCACTCTAAAGCCAAGGGCAATGTCAGACTCTTCACGGGCTGTCAGGGGGCGCGTGCCAATCATGCCCGGTTTGGGCATGGCGGCTTCCATATATCGGCTTGCCGGAAGCAGGTCGATCCCGATCGCCTTCAACTCCTCGGCCACCGCTCCGAAGATGGTTTCCGCATTTCGCTGCCGAAGCCGGCCGAGCAGGTTGAGCATGGCACCGTCCGGTCGGGCACGGAACAAGAGTGTGGGCGTAATCTGCCCCACCATGACGGCGCGGCGGATGCCGCTGCCTTTTAGTGTCTCCAACAGGGCGCCGAGCTGGCCGACATGAAGCCACTTCACCTCATCGGCCAGTCGATGGATGGCCCGGTCGGTCTCGCCTTTGAAGGCGGCGACGAAAATCCGGCGCACGCCCTGCGCGCGCGCCGATCGCGCGAGTTCAAGCGGATAAACGCCTTTTCCCGCGATGATCGCCAGCGATGTGTCGGCATCGTCGAGCACGTCGCGGTTATGCCACCTCCTTGTCGGAAAGAAAAGCCCGCATGCTTGCCAGCAGGCGGCGGGCTGCCGCTAGAAACTTGAAGGCTCATCATCGCAGCGTATCCTTATGACGTGCCGGTTCGGTGGACCATCGCCTTTCTCGCGCTGACGCTCTGCGGATGCTCAACCCTAGATCCGCCTCCTACTGTGTCCTATGTAGATCTGCCCCGTTTCATGGGGGATTGGTATGTCCTTGAGGGTCGGTTCACGCCGTTTGAGAAGGGCGCCCATAACGCCGTGGAAAGCTATCGACTTGATGAGAAGGGCCGTATTCCAACCGTGTATTCGTTCAACAAAGGTGCGCCCGATGGACCTAGGAAAGTTTATCGATCGATCGCTTTTGTGCACAACCGCCAAACTCAGGCCGAGTGGCGGGTCCGGTTTTTCTGGCCCTTCGTATTCGCGACCTACATTGTGTTCCTCGATGAAGAGTATCAGGCAGCGGCCGTAACGACGCGCGACCGAAAATACGTGTGGATTTTGGCGCGGAGTCCCGAACTGACGCCAACTCTCGAGGCGCGCCTTAAAGAGCGACTCCGTGAACTCGGATTTGAACCGTCTCAGTTTGTCCGGGTCCCCCACACACGCTGAGCGAATCAACCGTCGCGAGATTGAGCCGATTGAACCTGTTCCCGCCAAACTCGCAGCAGCGAAGGAAACGCGCATGCTTCGCAACGCGAGCGATCGTTCAGGCAAAAATCTTGAAAGACCTGAATCAGGCCCTGACGCCGGCAGGCCGTGGAATACCAGGACCTCGGGTGATTCGGGCCAAACAGGTAATGGGCCGTTTGACGGATGATCTGATGGTCCTGTTCCGGCTCCAGCCCCTCGAGCAGCGCTTTGGCGACATCCGTTGAGCCGCGCGCAAGGAGCAGGGGCACCCAAACATTCGCCACGAAAAGCTTAATCCGGTCCGGTCCCACCAAAGCGCAAGGCCGCATAAGCGGAGGACGCCCCCACCCCATCCGTCGATCCCAATAAGGATCCGATGCGGACTTAAGCCAACGTGACGCTGCCTCCGCAGCGTGGTCCGGATCTTTTTCCGATTGAGCGAGCGATTGGATCCATGACTGATTCCGCGATCCGAAGAGCGACGCGGCCGCTGCGATTCGGCGAACCGGGTGGTTTGCCGGCCGAATTCCGGCGGTTCGCCACGCCAATTTCACATCGGTATCATTTGCCCAACGATCCCGGTGACGAAACCAGATGTCCCACAATTGGCGGACATAACGCCTTGTTTCGTCATCCCATCCGCCCGAAATTTTCTCGGGCAGCAACCCGGCAACCCCCATGAGGATCGCTTGCGCCGCGAGCGGGTCGCCCCCACAGCGCTCGCGAAGTTCCGCCAGCGGCACGCGGGCTGCAAGGGCCCGAAAGGGCGCCTTGTTGTGCTTATATCCGAAAGCGGCCAGCGTTTCTTCGTAGAGGGTCTGGTCGAGGCCGGCCTCCTCGATCCGACATGCAAGCCGATGCGCTTTTTGACGAAAACGCTCCTGGCCGGCGGCCTCTAACACCAGTTGCTTCTGATCCGGATTCCAGGACCGGAGTTCCACTCGACACGGAGGTTCCGGCGAGCGTGAGGCGTAAGGATATGCCGCGAGGTCAATTGCCTCGAATGAAAAATCACATCGAGCGGCCAGCGCGGGTCGCAATGCCACCTGAATCGCACCCGGCGGAAGTTCCGAGGCCGGCAGCGTCCCGGGAAAATAGGTCACGTGAGCCACGACAGAACGATAGCGAGGGTCATCATGATGGTGATGTGCCACCCAATCGCGGGCGTGAATGTGGACTTCGACATCACCAACGATCCGCCGCCGACCGGGGCCGACACGCAGCGCCGCTCCGAGAAAATCCGGGCCCGCTTCGAGATTCCATTCTCCCGGGAATTCAACCTCCACGGCCTCGCCCTCGTGGGTCATCAGCGCCACCGGGCGAAGCGAGGGGTCATACCAGACGCACTGCAAATGCCGCTCCGTATACGGGAATGCGCGGGCGCGAGGCCGCGGCTCCCGCACTGCTAACTTGGAAGGCATTTCCCCCCGATACCAAGAGGCAAGCGGGAGGTCGAAAGGCTCGCTCATGGCACTCGGATATTCCCGAGGGATCGAAGGTGATCTTCGGCTGCGCGTAGAAGAGCAAGGAAGTTCTGCACGATTCCGCGCCGATTGAATTTATCGACAATCTCTTGAAAACATATCGTCGCCCGCGCCCGCTCGTTCATCTCCCAAAGAAGGGCTCCGGCTCCGATGCAGTAAGCCGGCAGGATCGCACTTTGGGCCCCTAAACGCATTTCGCCAGCCTAATAGATTTGGTCCGAAACTCAATCCTCAGAGCTTGAATCGCGAAATCGATCCCCGAAGATGCCGGCCGTGAAACGTCTGCGAGCAATCGTGGCAGCGGGACTAGTAGTGACGTCTTCGCAGCCGTCATGGTCCTATGAACGGCCGGCCCACTTACCTGCTCGGGATCACGCAACGCTCACACGACATATCGATGTGCTACACGGAGCCGCTAGTCGATATGTGATTGAATGGGGCGACAATCTGGACAGCTGGCTGAGCGACCGCCTCAAACCGGCGGATCAGCCAGAACAAAGCAGTCCCCAGCAGCCGCCTCTGTTGCGAACGGGACGGGAGGAGTTCGACATCCGAGGGTCCCGGATCATCCTTACCCCCACGATTGAGGCACAAGATTCCCAAGGCCTGTCGGTCGGTCTCAAACTCCGGGCCAGAATCGAGCTCCCGCGAGTCTCGAAGCGGATCAAACTAATTTTCGATTCGGATTATGACGAAACCGATTTGACCCCTGAAATCGTGCGCCAGCGCGATGTTGGACTCCGCGGCGACGAGCAACCGACCGCAAACCTAGAAGTCGATCTGCCGCCCATCTGGAAATTCAAGATGGCAGGCGAAACGGGCCTAAAATTCAAGCCGGAGCCCCAGCCGCGCTTCGGCCTGCGGGGGCGGCTGTCCCGCACGGAGGGTGAGTTCGAGCTGAAGCTCACGCAAAAATTCTTTTGGGAAGGCGACGAAGGGTTCGGCGAACGGACTACTTTAGCCCTCGAGCAATGTCGGAAAGGGGTTTTCCTGCGCCGATTGAGCACCAGCGTGTTATGGTCGGAGTCGAGCGATGGCGTCCAAGGCGGATCCACGCTGCAAATGTTCCGATATTTGGGCGGAAGTCGAGCGCTGGGCGTGTCCTTCGGCGCAAATGGACCTTTGGAGCCGGAAGCACATGTCGAAACTTACAGCGCCCGAATCTCATTCAAGCGACGCGTTCATCGCGACTGGCTTTTTTTTGAGGTGGAGCCGGGCATTGATTGGGAGCGGGAACACAGTTTCAAGCCAACCTACATCGTGCGCGCAAAGTTCGATCTCATTTTCGGAGATTGGTTCAACGGATCGGACCACCGATGAACAGTCGGTCAACCCCTCAGCGCGCTATGTCTTGAACGCCCGCCCCAGCGCACATCCCCGCGATTCAGGGTCCGTCCTGTCTCATCCGGACGCGGTTCGGATCGGGCTCAGGTCTCTTGACTCGTGCGATCGTTGCGAGATACTCGCGTGATCCGCGAAGGCTAATATGTTCCACACTCGAGCCATCCGTACAGGGTCGATTCTCTGCAGCTTCGCCTTGGCGCTCTCCACCGCCGCCAGCCCGGTGCGCCGGACACCAGTGGTCGAGGCCGTCTCGCGGGTGCTGCCATCGGTCGTGAATATTGGAACTGAGCGAATCGTAAAAGTGGTGTATCGCGACCCTTTCTACAACTTGCGGAGCCTCGCGCAAGGAGGACTTATCCCTCCAGATTTCCTTCCGCCGCCCTTGATTCAGGAACAACGTCGGCACTCCCTCGGCTCCGGCGTGATTGTCGATGAGCACGGTTACATCCTGACGAATTACCATGTCATCGAGCAGGCCAGTGCCATACGCATTGCTCTCGGGGACGGCACCGTTTATGACGCGCGCCTTCTGGCCGGCGACCCGTTGAACGATCTCGCGCTGTTGAAAATTCAGAGCAGCCAACCCCTTCCAGCCATCGCGTTCGCGCGGGACGACGATCTGCTGCTGGGGGAAACCGTCATCGCGTTGGGCAATCCCTTTGGATTCTCGCAAACAGTGACCGTCGGCGTCCTATCCGGGATCAATCGCGAAGCTCGCTATCGAGACAATGTCGTGTACCGGGACATTCTGCAAACCGACGCGGCGGTCAACTATGGCAGTTCCGGCGGCCCGCTGGTCAATCTGGATGGCGAAATGATCGGTTTGAATGTGCAGATTCTCCAGCAGGCCCAGAACATCGGGTTCGCAATCCCCGTCAAACGAGTTCGTACGCTGCTCGGCGAATGGATGTCCCCTCGAGTCATCCGGCATGGCTGGCTCGGGTTTGAAATCGCAGCGACAGAGGTGCCGCCCGCCATTTCGCATGTCGAACCCGGCAGCGAAGCTCACCAAGCCGGCCTGGCAGCCGGCATGCGAGTCGTCTCTCTTGGAGGCGAAGCGGTGCCCGACGCCGTAACATTCCACCGGAAGCTGATCCGGCTGGCGCTGGGCGAACGCGTCCGAGTAGACATTGACGACGGTTCATCGGTGCGAGCGGTCGAACTTACGATGGTACCGGTTCCGCGCCGATCTGGCGATCAATTGGCGCGAGAGCGTCTCGGGCTTGTCCTGTCGGCGTCGACGCCCGAACAGGCGCGCCGGGCCGGTTTTACCCACGGCCTCGGGATCGAAGGGGTGCTCGCCGGTGGCGCGGCTGCGGCTTCGGGCATGCGGCCGGGACTGCTGCTGACCCGCATTAACAATGTCGAAATCCGAGAAAGTGAGGACGTGGCCGCCGCCCTCGAGTCCGTGCGGCCCGGGGAGTTCGTTAAACTGCGGTTGGTGCGTCTCGACGAACGCACGGATTTTATTCTCGCCGAAGTTTCGTATTGGGATATTCAGGCCCGCTGAACCATGATCGAAGTTTCGCACTTGACCAAACGGTATCCCGGCCGCGTCGCGGTGGACGACGTGTCGTTTACGGTCAGTCCCGGTGAGATTGTCGGCTTCCTGGGACCGAACGGAGCGGGAAAAACGACGACCATGCGAATTCTTGCCGGCTACCTGCCTCCAACATCAGGCAGCGTTCGCGTCGCGGATCTCGACGTCGCCGATCACCCGGTCGAGGTTCGACGGCGTATCGGATATTTGCCGGAAAATTGTCCGCTCTACCTCGACATGCGAGTGGATGAATATCTGCGGTTCCGGGCTCGATTGAAGGGGGTCCCTCGCAACCGCCTCAAGCAGCGCCTCCAAGAAGTCAAAGAGCGCTGCGGCATCGCCGATTCGGGGAATCGGATCATCGGTCAGCTTTCCAAGGGCTACCGCCAGCGGGTCGGCCTCGCGGAGGCCCTAGTCCACGACCCCGATTTGCTGATCCTTGACGAACCAACCATTGGCCTCGACCCCAATCAGATTCGGTCAGTACGCGAGCTGATCGCGAGCCTCGCGGATCGCCATACGATTCTCCTGTCATCCCACATCCTCCACGAGGTGGAAATGCTTTGCCGTCGCGTGCTGATCATCCACCGTGGCCGTCTTGTCGCCTCGGACAGCACCGACCGACTGCGCAACCGTCTGGCCGGCGAATCGGCCATCGCGATCGAATGGAAGGCGCCCCGCGAAGAGGCCGAGGCAGCCCTGCGCTCGCTCCCTGGTGTCCTCGAGGTCCAGGTAGCCGATGCGGGCGACTGGCTGAAGATGTCGGTCCGCGCAGCCAAGAATGAAGATCCGAGGCCGGAAATCGGCGCCCTCTCCGCTGCCCGCGGCTGGCCGCTGCGGGAACTTCACCTCGAAGCAGCCACGCTGGAGGACGTCTTTGTCGCGCTGACCCGATCGGAAAGAACGGAGGTTCGGGCATGAAGGCATTCGCCGTCCTCTGGAAAAAGGAACTTACCGGCTACTTTTTTTCGCCGATCGCCTATGTAGTAGCGGTTTTCTTCCTCGCCTCGATCGGCCTGATCTTTTCGCTGCTCGTCTCGATCCTTGCCGAAGGACCCGCGGGCATTTCGATCATGAATCTCCTGTTCGGCAGCCCATTCTACTGGATGTCCATGCTCGTCCTCGCGCCCGTTCTAACGATGAGGCTGTTGGCGGAAGAAAAGAAATCCGGCACGATCGAAACCCTTCTCACCGCGCCGATCACGGACGCACAGGTTGTACTCGCCAAATTCCTCGGCGCGATATGCTTCTACGCCTTCCTCTGGCTGCCGACCGGACTTTTCCTCCTTATTCTGCGCTACTTCAGCGTCGATATGGCCCCGCTCGACCTCGGTGCGGTTGCCGGTGGGTATTTGGGCGCCTTGCTCGTCGGAATGCTCTACCTGTCCATCGGCCTACTGTGCTCCGCCCTAACGAGCAATCAAATTATTGCCGCAGTCTGTTCATTTGCCGTGCTGCTCATTCTCTTCTTGGCTGGACTCGTTGAACAAATCGCGCGTGACTCCGCCGTCCGGGCTGTCAGCAGTTACATCTCCTCATACGTCCACATGCTCGAATTTTCTCGCGGGGTTATCGACTCCCGTCCGATTGTATTTTATCTGAGCAGCACCGCCCTTGTCCTGTTCGCAACGGTTAAGGTGGTCGAGTCACGTACGTGGAAATGAAGCGCGAAAGGGAGAATTTGTCCGCTGACCAGCGCGGCGGTGTCGGGCGCCGAATTGCCCTGGGTTTGAACGCTGGCGCCGCCGTCGCCCTCGCAGCCGCCCTTGTCGTGATGGTCAACTATCTGTCGCATCGTCACTATGTTCGAAGCGACATCAGCCGGAGCCAGTTTTACACCTTGTCCGACAAGACCCGTAGTTTGCTTGCTTCGCTGACCTCTGCCGTGGATGTGGTCGTTTTTTTCCAACCGGACCACCCCTCGCTCGAGGACGTCATCAATCTCCTGAAGGAATATCAGCACATTTCGCCGCATATTCGCGTCGATCGAGTCGACCCGCATCGGGATATCGGTCGCACCGAAGCGCTTGTCCGCCAATATGACATAAATGCGATCAACCTCGTGATTTTTTCATCCCTCGGCCGCACGAAGGTCGTGAATGGAGAGGATCTCGTAGAAATGGATTTTTCCGATGTCCTTGCCGGCGAATCGCCCCGCCCGTCCTCCTTCCGCGGCGAGCAACTCTTCACCTCCGCGATTCATAGCCTCACCCAGGAGCGTCCCCCTGTGGTCTACTTCCTGCGCGGGCACGGGGAGCGAGACATCAACGACCGCGATCCTTACACGGGATACTCCGCGATCGCCCAGCACGCCCGGCGCGATAACATTGAGGTGCGCGACCTCCTGCTCAGCGAAACGCGACAGATCCCGGCCGATGCCAGCGCGCTTGTCATCCCCGGCCCCACAAAAAATCTCGCCGAAGCCGAGATCGACCTCATCCGCGCCTGGCTCAACAACAGCGGCCGGCTGATGATTCTGCTCGATAACGGGCCGACCGCCGGATTGCGGCCGCTAATCGAAGAATGGGGCATCCGGCTTCAGGATGGCGCCGCAGTCGACCCCTTGCGCTCGCTTACGGGACTCGACATCTTCGTGAGTGACTACGGCATTCATCCGATCACCAAGGGGCTACGCGATATTGCCACAGTTTTCTACCTCCCCCGCGCGGTGGAGCCTGAGGCGCTATCCGGAGACACGCCCCAGCCCGTCGACCGCCCCCGAGTCACCGTCCTCGCGCGCACGTCGCCGGACAGTTGGGCGGAGAGCGATCTCGAACAGCGGCCGATGCGTTTCGATGCCGCTCGGGATCGGCGAGGCCCCATTTCAATTGCCGTGGCCGCCGAGCGCGGCGCAGCTCCCCACTTGGAGATGAGCCTGCGTCCATCTCGACTGGTCGTCTTCGGGGACACGGATTTTCTCTCAAACGGCGCGCAAAGCAGCGGGAATGCGGATTTCTTCCTGAGCGCGCTGAACTGGCTGCTGGAACGGGAGGCGCTGATGGCAATCTCCCCAAAACCCATCGAGGAAATCCGCCTGGTCATGACGCGGGAGCAGGTCTCGCGTGTCTTCTGGTTTACGACAGTGATCCTGCCCGGCCTGATTGCTGCGGCCGGCGCCGGGGTCTGGTGGCAACGGCGCACCTGAGGACAAACCTACGGCCATGCGACTCAGCACGCTCATTCTTCTGGCGCTCGTCATCGCCCTGGGCTTGTACATCCGCTTTTTTGAACAACACCGCGACCCGACCGACCGAAAACGGGAGATTGCACGCCGGGTGCTGCGCATGAACCCCGCACGCATCACGATCATCCGCGTCACGCGGCCGGATCTTCAGGTGACACTCGAACGCCGCGACGACGAGTGGCGCCTCGTGAGCCCCGTGGAGTCGCGCGCAGACGCGGGCGCGGTGACCCGACTGCTCGATACGATCGAATTGCTTGAGCGCGGCGACGTGATTCGGGGGCGGGAGTGGCGGAACAAGGGCATGACTCTCGCCGACTTCGGGCTGGACGACCCGCGGGCGCGCATCGAACTCCGCAGCGCGGAAAAATCATGGACGTTGCTAGTCGGCCGCGACACGCCGGTCGGCGGCACGATGTTCATCAAGGATGAAAACGATACATCTATTTTCGTCGTCTCGACCAATTTGCTCGCCGACCTGCCGTCCACCGTGGACAGCCTTCGCGATAAACGTGTCTTCCTCGGCTTCCCCGGCGATGTTACCCGCCTCGACCTTCGCCGGCGAGAGGGCATGTTGAGCCTTACCAAAACCGACGCCGGAACCTGGCGGATGCAGCAGCCGTGGAGCGGTCGCGCCGCGCCAGCCTCGGTCCGCGACCTCCTCGACCAGTTGTTCACGGCCCGAATTGTCGAATTCATCGCAGAATCTTTCGATGCGGCACCCCTCTACGGACTAGACGAGCCCTCGGCACAGGCATCCGTCACCGGCCACCGCCGTTACGGCGAGCAGACGCTCCTACTCGGGAAATCCCCGCCGGGCGACTCGAATGTGGTGTACGCCACTCGAGCCGGCGAGCCGCGCGTTTTCACCGTGCCCCGCTCGCTGCTCGATGCCCTGCAGGTTCGCGCGGAATCGCTGCGCGACCGGCGCGCGCTAACTTTTACCTCCTACGAAATTTCGTCGATCCGCATCGAGGAGGGCGAACGAGCGATTCTGCTCGCGCGCGATGAGTCCTCGGGAGCGTGGGAACTTCGCGAGCCGGTGAGGGCGCGGGCCGATGAGAACCGCATCCAGAACGCCCTCGCGGAATGGACCGGGCTTCGCATCGAAGCGTTCATCGACGGCGCCGATACTAATTACAGCGCCTGGGGGCTTGCTCCGCCGGCCCGCCGTCTGGTGTTCAGCCGCCGCAGCTCGCCGGCGGAGTCGGCGTCGCCCCGCGTATCTAGCGAAGACGATCAGGTCGTTCTGCTGTCTACCCATGCCCCGTCGAACGGCCTGATTACAGCCCTTCTGGCCCATGAGCAATCGCTCATCCGCATCCAGGCTTCAGCGGCCGAGGCGCTGCCGTTCGATCCGTTCATTTACCGGCACCCCGTTGTGTTGTCCTTCGACACGACCACCGTTCGAATTCTGTCCTTGGCCGTCGCCCATCTGGAACAATCAGTTCTCCGAGATGCGCCGACCAACGAATTCCGTTCAGCAACTCAGGGTGCGGCGCCGGACCCCGAACAAGTACGAACCGCGCTTTCAACGCTCGCATCCCTTCGCGCGACTCGGTTTGTGGGCCCGATGTCCGACCTTACGGTGTATGGACTGGACCCGCCGCGCGCGACCCTTACGATTGGCTTCGAGGGGGAACTGGCCCCCGTGCGAGCGCTTCTGATCGGCCGCGATTCGGAGGACGGAGTCTTCGCTGCGCTTCGTGGCGGTGATGCCATATTTGTCATCCCTGCCGATGTGCGGGACAAGTTGCTGAAACCATTGTATAAAGGATCTGTGTTGTACAAGGACTCCCCGGTTGCTCCAAATCCGCCCGAAAAAGACCAAGCCCCATTCTCAAACGACGACTAGTCGGAGAATCCTCGGCTTCATCCATGCCGTTCTACATGGACTGTGGTCTCTGGCCGTTCTGCTGTTGGCCGCCTTTCTCTTTTTGTGGATTGTGGGCGTCCCCTCTGTCGTTCTAAACGCCGCGTTGCAGCGCCTGGAAACGGGCGCCACCCTCGCCGCCGACGGCCTCCGACTGACGCCTCGGGGCGAACTACGTTTAGAGCGTCTCCTGGTCTACCCGGAAGGCTCCTTCGACCAGCCTTTCCTGCGGTTCGATGAAATTTCGTTTTCCCCGGACTATCGATCCCTCGCGTCCGGTCGCTTCCACCTTCGTTCCCTCCGCGCCGAGGGCGGGGCCCTCTTCCTGCCGCCATTTCAGGCGTCGACCGAAAGCCGGCTTGGCCGCATCGAGGTTAACAACATCCGGATCTCCCTGGCCCGCCGGACCGGAGACTGGCAAATCCTCGCCGCCGCGTCGATCGGCTCCATGAGCCTCCGCGTGTCTGGAGCCCTCCGCGCCGAGACAGCCGAGCCAACGGTAGGGCCACGCTCATGGCTGGCCTCCTTTGCTCAACTGACGTCTCAGACTCCAAAGTTGGGGGAAGGTCCTCGCCGAGTGCTGGAAGACATCCTGCTAACCGGCACTACCGAGGCCCAAATCGAAATCACCGGAACCTTTCAAGAACCCGAATTTTTTGTGCAGTTGATTTCCACCCCGCGCACCGTTGGCGGATTTCCGGTCGATCGCGCGGAGGCCCGGCTCGTGCGTAAAAACCGCCGGCTGGCGCTCACATCGCTCGATATTCGGGGGCCGGGTGGATTCCACATTCAGGCTTCCCGCTCGGATCCCTCGGATGACGGGGCCGTCATTCGCGGTTTTTTTGCGTTTGACCGACTGACTTATCAGGGGGCGGAGTTTGCCCAGGGATCTGGCCAGATCGAACTTCTGGATGATGGCTCCATGCTCGCGAGTCGATGCGAGGTGCGGTTAGGCGCGACGGGCCAGAGGGGAACCGCTCTGTTTGACGTGGTCTGGCAACCGGATCGGAATACGCTCTCTGGTTCTTTCGACCTCAATTTCGACCCCAACGACCTTGCGCCGCTCCTGACCAGCAACCAGATCAAGATCGCCCGCAGGTTTGCCTTTTCAAATTCCATGCCTCGATTTGCCGGCGTTTTCCTTCGCACTGCTCGACCAACCAACCTCTTTATCCACGGCCATCTGACCGCCAGCCGCTTTGAATACCGGGGTGTTCCCGTCGACGACATGGAGGTCACGCTCACGTACACCAATCACTGGCTGATTCTCGACAACTGGCGATTCACTCGAGGCAGGGGCTTTACCTCAGGTCGGATGGACATCGACCTCGACGGCCGGCAGGTTATCGCCAATTTATACAGCACGATGCATCCGGTGGACGTTGCCGGACTAATCGGCGATCAGCTTAGAAAGGCGGTATCGCAATGGAGCTTCGATGGCCCTACAGAGATGCGCGCGGCCGGTGTGGTCGACACTTCGGCTCGTCACGACCGCACAGACCTCACACTGGAGGCGCGCGGAGAGCGGATGGGCCGCGGCGACTGGCTCGCGGACTCAGCATCTTTCACGCTGCACGCATGGAAGGGTCGGTACGTCGTCACGAATTTCGCGGGCCGCGCCTTCGGCGGGCAACTTCAGGGGAACGTCTGGGTAGAGCCGGCGTACGCCGGCCCCGAACCTCGCTTCATCGCGACAATCAGTTTGACCAATGCCGATTTCGCCGCCATCGCGCGCGGACGGTCCTGGGCCGGTGAGACCACGACGGGCCGGCTACATTTAGCCGTAACCGCAACGGGATTGATATCCGATGTTCTTGGCCCGGCGACTCGGGGAGATGGTTGGCTCGTCATCGAACAGGGCGAACTGTTGCGAACCCCCCTTTTTGGGGGACTGTCCGAACTGCTCTCCCGACTGGTGCCGGGTCTGGGATTTGTTTCCCAGACCGACCTCGAATGCACCTTCCTCATCGGGGACGGCGGACTTCGCACGGATGATCTGCAACTCTCAGGCGACGTTATCAGCATGCGGGCTCGAGGCGATATAGAATTCGACGGCCGGATTCGCATGGATGTCCAAGTGGTTCTCATGCGTCGCGGACCCCTCGCCGCCTTTTTGCGCCTGCTGACATTCCCCGTGACGAAGCTGTTCGAATTTCGCCTTTCCGGAACCCTCGAAAATCCGCAATGGCGACCCCTCAACCTCCCGAAGGAGCTGTTCCTCCTGTTTGATTAGGGCAGCCCTGCTTCTCGCCGAGGGAAAGGCGCATCCGTCACGCCGCTGCCCGAATGGCGCGGATCATTTCCGCAACTGCCTCGTGCAGGCCGACAAACACGGCGCGCGAGACAATGCTGTGCCCGATGTTGAGCATGTGCAGATGGGGAATGCGCAGAATCCCCGCCACATTTTGCAAATTGATTCCGTGCCCTGCATTGACCTGCAGCCCGGCCTTATGGGCAAAATCGGCTGCCTTGATAAGACGTTCCAGTTCCCGTTCGGCGGCCGCCTGATCGCCGGCCGTGACTGCATCGCAATATTCGCCGGTGTGCAATTCGATCACCGGTGCGCCGAGCGCTGCGGCAGCCTCGATCTGAGCAGGATCCGCAGCGATGAACAAGCTGACCTTGACGCCGGCCTCTTTCAGCGCGCCGATGGTCGGCGCGAGCTGGTCTTTGAGGCCGCGGGCGTCCAATCCTCCTTCTGTGGTTAACTCCTGACGCCGCTCCGGAACGAGGCACGCCTCGTCCGGCCTTACCTTGAGCGCAACCGCGAGCACATCAGGCGAATTCGCCATTTCCAGGTTGAGCGGCAGAACCCGCTCGCGCGCCAGGCGCTCGACGTCGTTGTCCTGAATATGGCGCCGGTCCTCTCTTAGGTGAACCGTGATCCCGTGCGCCCCCGCATCCCTACAAAGCCGCGCAGCCTCCACCGGATCAGGATACGGTGTTTTCCGAACCTGTCGAAGGGTCGCGACGTGATCGATGTTGACGCCCAGTTGGATCATGGAGTGCCCTCCAGAAAACGGATGCAGCAGACGCTCAGAAAACATCCGCCGGAGCGGACGCAACATGCAATTTCCGCATCGGCTCCTCGAAAAGCACGCACTGGTTCCTCCCCCGACTTTTGCCCACTAGCAGCGCAGTCTGCGCTTCCTCCAGCAGCGCCCGAGCATTTCCGCTATGCCCCGGCCATCCCGCAACGCCGATCGTCACCGTCAGGCGCAATCCCCGTGCGCCAAAGGATTCTCGCCGAGCCGCATTCCACAAACGCCGCGCGACCTCGATAGCCACATCGGGCGGGCAATCGAGGGCGACGATAAACTGATCCTCGCGGCCCCGCGCAATAAGGTCGGTCTCTCGCGTGTTTCGCTGCAAAAAACGCGCGAATTCGCGCAATAGCTCATCGCCGGCTTCCCGGCCATACTGCGCGTTATAACGGCGCAGCATATCCACGTCCGCAACGAGGATCGAGGCCGACCCGCCCGCCCGTCGGCGCATCGCCACAAATTTCTGCAGAACGCTCTCCTTTCGCGCGTCCGCAATCACCCCTGTCAGAGAATCCAGCATTGCGGAGGGCCTTTCCTCGTTCTTTCCACCCCCGCTTGACTCAGGGCCCGATCCATCGGCGCCCGCCGCGCCGCTCCACCCGCCGCCACCCGCCTGCGACGCGGACAGGCCCTGCCGCGCGCGATCGCACAAATCCGCAGCCCGGTCCCCGTCCTCCGGATAGAAGGCCGCGCCAGCCGCGACTTCGATGTGAACCTCCGTGCCGTCATTCAGCGTCAATGGCTCGCGCGACATTTCCCGCAGAATCCTCCCCAACGCGGCCCCGGCACCCGCTCGGCCCGCAAAGAGTACTGCGCCAATTTCACCGCTATCAATCGGCATGACCAAGTCGCCGGACCGGACCAACCGCTTGAGGCGATCGGCAAGGCGGGCTATCACCTCGCCGTTCCCGCGCGCCTCGCTTTGCGACGCCACCGCGTCCGTATTTCGAAACGCGAACCGGACCACCATCAGGGGCCGCTTCTCGCGTCGCGCCCGGCTGAGCCGCTGGGCCACCTGGATCTCAAAGGCCGACGGCGGAGCAGGCGATGCCGAACGGGTCTCTCCCGTACGGCTCACCAGAAATTCGTAGCGCAGATGGCTCGCAACGAGTGTGATCACGATGAAGCTGGCCCCGGCGACAAGGATCGTCTGGCCGAGGATGGTCAACCAATCCGGCATGCCGTCATCCGAGCCGCGGCTTCAGGCCACCGTCACGCCCGTTTCCGGGTGGAAGAAATGCCCTTTTCGCATGGTAAAGGCGACCTGCAGGTCCTGGTCGACTTGAACCTGATCGGAACCGCCCACCCGTGCGATAAACGAGTGCGAACCCGTGTTCAAATAGATGTAGGTCTCCGCGCCCATCGGCTCGACCACCTCGACCCGGGCTTTCACGACGTGGTCCGGATTGGGCGATGGCGCGTGGCGCGCGTCCGCGACATCCTCTGGGCGAATTCCAAACACGATCTCTCGGCCCGCAAACGGCGCGACGCGCGCGGCGTGCAAATCATCCACGCGGACGGAAAACCGGCCCTCATTGAACCAAAGGCCGCCCGCCTTCTGCTCGATGCGGCCCTTGAAGAAATTCATCGGTGGACTGCCAATAAATCCGGCCACAAATTGATTGGCCGGGTTGTTGTACAACTCGAGCGGCGGCGCCACCTGCTGAATGAAGCCATCCTTCATCACCACGATCTTGTCGCCCATCGTCATCGCCTCGACCTGATCGTGCGTCACGTAGATCATGGTCGAAGCAAGCCGGTTGTGCAATTTGCTGATCTCGGTCCGCATCTGCACGCGCATCTTCGCGTCGAGGTTGGACAGCGGTTCGTCGAACAAAAACGCCTTAGGCTTTCGCACGATTGCGCGGCCGACCGCGACGCGCTGCCGTTGTCCGCCGGAAAGCTCTTTCGGTTTTCGGTCGAGGAGATTCTGGATGCCGAGGATTTCGGCTGCCTCGCGCACGCGCGCGTCAATTTCTGCCTTGGGGTAGCCCCGCAGCTTCAGGCCAAATGCCATATTTTTGTAGACCGTCATGTGCGGGTACAACGCGTAGTTCTGGAACACCATCGCGATGTCGCGGTTCTTTGGCGGCACGTCATTGACCTTCTTGCCGTCGATGTAGATGCTGCCTTTCGAAATCTCCTCCAGCCCAGCCACCATGCGCAGCGTGGTGGATTTCCCGCAGCCGGAGGGCCCGACGAGGACGACAAACTCCCGATCTTCGATGACCAGGTTCGCGTCATTCACGGCTACGACGCCGCCCGGGTAAATCTTCCAAACATGTTCCAAAACGACCTTGGCCATCTAGTTGTCCTCCTGCCGACACTGCTGGCGGGCACCCTGCCCGGCACTTAAGCGACAGTCCTGAACGATTACCGAATTCCTGCGAATTGTACAAGGCGATGCGCGTGTTCCGGATCAGTTGGCGGGCCGGCCACGCCTCATGCCTCCTCGCGCGCGCCTATGACTCGATCACACACCACGTGGGCCGGCCCCGCGTCCGGTTGAAAAGGTCGATCACGTCCCGGTTCCCCATCCGGATGCACCCGCGGGACGCGGGGCGCCCAAGATCCTGTTCGCGGTTCGTCCCGTGAATGTAAATGTATCGCGAATAGCTGTCGCACCCCGGACCGGCATTGACGCCCGGCTCGCACCCCCGCAGACGCAGAATCCGCGTCAAGATTCGCTCGGGACCGGCCGGATCCCGCCATTTCGTCGGCGGAACCACCTCGCCGGTGAACCGCCTCGACTTGAATACAGCCCCCGCGGGGCGTCCCGCGCCGATCCACCGGACCACGCGGTGCAGGCCCGGCGGCGTCTGGAAGCTGTTTTCCCGACCGCCGACGCCGTTGGCCGCGGTGGATATGCGGTAAGTCTTCACGCGGCGCCCACCTAGCCAGAGTTCCAGGCGCTGCCGGCGCACGCTCACGCGCAGCAGGGCCGAGCCCGGCCGGTGCATTTTTTCCATGGTCTGTAAATTCCATGGCATGGAAACCGATGCCGATCGTTTTTCCATACAATGGAAATTTTCAAAAAAATTTTTCCATGGGATGGAAATCATAAGATGGAAATTTGGTGCCGATCAGGCAGACTCGGGACTGTATGAAACGGACGATTGCCCTCGTTCAAATGCGGTGTTCGACAAAGCCGGAGGAGAATGTCCGGCGGGCGGCGGAATTCGTCGCCGAAGCCGGGGCGCGGGGTGCGCACATCGTGTGCCTGCCGGAACTGTACAGGACACCTTACTTCTGCCAGGTTGAAGATGCGTCGCTGTTTGACCTCGCGGAGCCGGTGGACGGTCCGTCGGCCGCCGCGCTCGGTGAGGTGGCGCGAAAGGCCGGTGTGACCGTCATCGCGCCAATCTTTGAGCGGCGCGCGCCCGGTCTCTTCCACAATAGTGCGCTGGTGATCCGGCCGGACGGCGGCGCGCCGGGCCTGTATCGGAAGATGCACATCCCGGACGACCCCTGCTTCTATGAGAAGTATTATTTTGCGCCCGGCGATCTCGGCTTCTTGGCACACGACACGCCGGCGGGACGGATCGGGGTGCTCATCTGCTGGGACCAATGGTATCCCGAGGCCGCGCGCCTGACGGCACTGAGCGGAGCGGAGATTCTGTTTTACCCGACCGCCATCGGCTGGCACCCGCATGAGAAGGAGAAATACGGTGCGGCGCAGCGCGACGCGTGGCAGACCATCCAGCGCGCCCATGCGATTGCGAACGGCGTGTTCGTGGCCGCGGTCAACCGGATTGGACACGAGAAGCCCAACCCGCAGGCGGCCGGCCTCGAATTCTGGGGCTCGTCGTTCGTTTGTGACCCGTTCGGCGTGATGTTGGCTGAAGCGCCGATTGATCAGGAGGCGGTTCTGCTGGCTGAGATCGACACGGCGCGGATCGAAGAGGTCCGCCGGAACTGGCCGTTTCTGCGCGACCGGCGAATCGACGCTTTCGGGGAAATTTTAAAGCGGTATCGGGATTGAACCCATGCGTCTGCACTACCCGGCCGAGTGGGAGAGGCATGAAGCCACCTGGATCGGTTGGCCGCACAACAGCGCCGACTGGCCCGGAAAATTCGGACCGATCCCCTGGGCGTTTGCGGAGATGGCGCGGCATATCGCGGCAGGAGAGCGACTTCACATCATCGTGCAGGATGCGCGGCATGAGGCGGCGGCGCGCCGCGTGCTGCGCGACACTGGTGTTGCCGAGGAGGCGGTCCGATATTTCCGCTGGCCGACCAACCGCGGATGGACGCGCGATCTGGGTCCGCTTTTTGTCCGGTCGGGATCGAAAAGGGCGCGTTTGGCTATATTGGACTATACGTTCAACGCGTGGGCGAAATATCCGGATTGGGAGCTGGACAACGCGGTTGCCGCTCGAGCCGCGCGGGCGATGAAACTCCCGCGCATTGACGTCGTCCATCGCGGGCGGCGGGTCGTCCTGGAGGGTGGCGCTTTGGATGTCAACGGGCGGGGCACGCTGATCACTACGGAGGAATGCCTGATGGACCAGGAGGTCCAGTGCCGAAACCCAGGGTTTTCGAAGAGGGATTGGGCCGCCGTCTTTGAGCGCTATTTTGGTGCGAAAAATGTCTTGTGGTTCGGGCGGGGCATCGCCGGAGACGACACGCACGGGCACGTCGACGACCTCTGTCGGTTCGTCAACCCCAAAACGGTCGTTCTCGTTCGCGAAAAAAATCCCGCCGATGAGAACTACCGCTCCCTCGAGGAGAACTGGGAGCGCGTGCGGGATATGCGGCTGGAGGATGGGTCCCGGCTGGAGGCGGTTGCCCTGCCCATGCCCGATCCCCTTCGGTTCCGCGGACAACGTCTGCCGGCCAGCTACGCCAATTTTTACATTTGCAATTCCGCGGTATTGGTTCCGACCTTCAACGATGCCAACGACCGGATCGCGCTGGGCATCCTTGCCGAGCTCATCCCCGACCGACCGGTAATTGGCATCCACGCCGTGGATTTGGTGTGGGGGCTCGGCGCAATCCATTGTCTAACTCGCGAGCAGCCGACGCTGGCATAGAGCCTGCTTAAGTTAAATAGGGCACTATGGCTGGGAAGAAACGATTCGAATTCCTGCGGGATCCGGATTTCTGGTCGACCGCGGGGCTTTTTGCGCTGCCGCTGGCTGTGGTGGGGTTGCTGTTCGTCATTGCGGGTCCTCAACTGTCCGAGGAATACAACAAAATAGCTCGCGGTGGACGTCCGCGCACGCCAGCCCGGGTCGTGATTCCCGACGCCCTTGCGCCAGAAGTTTTGCCGAGATTGGCCAGCATTAAGTCGAAGGAGCTTGAACAGGCTGTTGAGGAAATGGCCGCTGAAATGGAGGCCGTTGCCCGTGACGCCGAGGTGCAAGTGGTGACGGGGATTGTCACGCGGGCTTCTGTGGCCCCTCCACCGCGTCCGGCGCTGCCCGTGCCCACATTCCGTACCCTGGTGACCGCCGAGGGACTGAAGAGCCCGGATGGAGTAGCAATCGACCCGCGTACGGGCGCACTATACGTCGCGGACGAGGCGGCCAATCGAATCGTGATGATCAATCGACGCGGGCGAGTGAGGACGGTCATCGAAACGACCACTCGACTGGTTGATTCCTCCCGTGGCTCCCCCCGAAGGATCGCGGCGATCCGCAATCCGGAGGGCTTGGCCATGGACGGCCAGGGCCGCCTGTACGTTGTCGAGGACAGGCCCGGTGGACGGGTGATCGCGATCCAAATGGACGAACAAGGGAAACCGGGGGCGGTGGAAATCATTTCCGTACCCGGAAATAACACCAACATCCAATGGGAATCCATCGCCGTGCGAGATACCGGGGAGCTCTTGCTGGCAGGCTCATCCGCAGAGTCGGCCGGATCTGGCGGGTTTTTCAGCGGAGCGTTGGTTTATCGTGACCTTCAAGGTCGCTGGTGGGTGCCCGTCATGCGGCCAATGGCGGGTTTTTCCTCAATCGCGTTCTCAAAAGATGGATCATTCGCCATTTACACAGACGAGGTCAACGGGACCCTCGGATGGATCGATTTGCGGGCCCGTCATCTCCGCGAAGGAGCCAGTCGGATGACCTTTCAATCTCCGGAAGGCGTCTGCGTGCTCCCGGATGGACGGATTGTCGTGGCGGAGGAAAAAGGCCGTCTGAGTCTGGTCGACCCCGAGGCTGACCGTGTTGATGTCATTGCCGAGAAACTCGGCCCAATTGAGTCGGTGGCATGGGATGGAGCGGGAGGACGACTCGTGGTTACGTCAGACGGCCAAGGCAAGGTGCTGCAATTCATTCCGGACGCGGCCTTCCCCACCCACTTGGACCGGATGCAGCGCGCGGTTTGCCAATCCGAGGGGGCGATTCGCAAAGTGCCGCCTGCAGCGCCCGACTTTCTAAGGCCGCTATTGGATTTAGGCGGCTTCTCAGACGCCCACTTGGACGACGCCCTGGCGTTTGATGAGCTGACACGGCGCGTGCCCATGCTTGCTGCCGATTCGCGCGCGATCTTGATCCACAGCCGCGACGACGTGGTCGACCCGATCATGCACGTCCGGTTTGTCGCGCTCGACCCGAACAGCCTGCGATTTGACGAACCCGGCTATGAATTCGCTCTCAGCGCGGTTCTATTGAGGACTCAGTCGGGTCAAATTTACAAAACCCAGATCTCGCGAACCGTCGTGCTCAGTGGAAATTTGTGGGTGGGCCAGTTTAAGAATCACGGGGTTTTCGATGTCCCGGTTCCGTTTGCCTACCACGCGCAACCGGGACCGCGCGGCCACGCGGTCATCCATTTCACCGGGCTTGGCCGCTCGCCGGATCTGTCGATCGCTCTCGATCCAAACAACCCGGATGACAGTTACATGCTCGTAACTCACGTGAACGGCTCTCTGGAGCAGTATCGGCTGGTGACCACCCGATCCGAGTCCGGATCGGAAAATTGGGTCATTTCGTTGCCCGGCCGGCAACCGATCTCCTGGATACAAATCAGCGGGACGCCCGCCGAGCCGACGTCTGCCGAACAAAGGCTTTGAAAATTGTGCAAGGCGATCGCGGAGCGTAAACTGCAAACGCGGTGGCCTTCGATTACTTCCATCATAGGGGACTCCGCGCGATATGGAGCTGCCCGCGCAAGACGTTTGCCGCCTATGCCGCCCTGCTTCTTCTCGCGGCAGGGGCAGGCGGCTACTTGCGTTTTGTCAACGCGTCGATCAGTCTTCGCGTGCTCCAACCGAGTTCTGATGAAAGCATCTCCGCATTAATGGCGCGTGAGATCCGGGAGGGTGCGCGACCGCTGTTGTTCCATGCGCAGCCCTATCTTTTCCCGGTGGAATCCTATCTCATCGCCCCGTTCGCGCATTTGCTGACGCCCGACGCCCAAGGCGCCCGAATTCCCCTGCTCGCCCTTCAAACTGTGGGTCTCGCGGTGAGCGTGTGGCTCGCTGTCCGACTCTTGCCCGACCTGCATTCTCGCGCCGCCGCCTTGCTGCTGATTCTGGTGCCCTCCCCCTACGTGCTGATGGTGCAAAGCATGTATTGCATGCCTGGCTATGCCTTTCTAATGGCAGCCGGCTTCAGCGTGATCGCGCTCGGGCTGCTCGCGGAGCGGATGCCCAGGCTGGGGTGCGCCATGATGGGACTTCTTGGCGGGATCGGCTTTTCGGCTCATCAATTGTTTGCGGTCTATGTGGCTCCGTCCGCCGTAGTGGCCTTTCTCCGCGTACCGCTCCGTCGACTGGCCGGCGCCATTTGCGCTTTTGTACTGGGTTTGTGCGTAGGACTGATCCCTTATGCAGCCGCCAAATGGACGCAGCCGGGCGCGCACCAAGCGGTTGAACAGAAGCGTTCCTGGTCCAGCGCCCTGAAATGGATCTGGGAACCGACTTTGTCCCACACGCTACCTGCGGCGCTCGGATGGCGCCTGTGCCCGTTCCCAGACCAGCCGGTCCTCTCCGGAGGCCACGATTGGCTTGCGCGCACCCATGGGCCAGCCCTCGCGTTACTCCTACTGCTTTTCCCGGCATTGCGGATCCGCTCTGCGCTTCGAACGCATGGCGCCGGAAGAGAAGGGCTGAGCGCCCGCGACTTGCCGTGGCTCGTGTTCGCGGCAAATCTCGCTATATTTGCGGCGTCTGAACGGGCAACGAGCAGCAGTTTCCGTTATCTGTTACCGGCGGCGACGATGTTCCCTTATCTGGTCGGCGAGGTCGTCGCTCGGACGCGTCGCATGCGGCTAATAGTTGTATTAGCTGCTCTAGCGCTAACCACATCGAATGCAGCAGGGGCCATTCGCCTTAATCGGATCTGGCAGCATCCGACATTTCCCGCTGAACGCGCTTCCATCCCTGACCTCGTCCCCGCGCTCAACACCTTGCGCGAACTCGGCATTCGACGCGCTGTTGCCTCCTTTGGAGCCGCGTATCGAATCCACTGGCAGTCCGGCGGCGAGATCCCGTGCGCCCAACCTCAGAATGAACGTTTTCCCAACTGGCCAATTCCTTATGTGGAGCAGGTCTGGGATGGCCAGCCGCTGGCCTATGTGTTGACCGATCGGATCCGATTTTTGAAACCGGAAGTGTTTGAACGACATCTAAATCTGCATGGAGTCACTTCTCAAATCGCAACGGCAGGGGAATTTCGAATTTATTATGATTTCCACGGCGGCGGATATGACCCGGCCGAACGGAAAATCAATTCGCGCCGAATACGGGTCCACGCTAGCGCGAGCTCAGAGTCCGCTTTTGAGCTGGTTGATGGTGACCTCTCAACAGAGTGGACCACGCCCCATCTGATGAAGGGAGACGAGTGCCTGGCTGTCGAATGGGGCCGGCCTTTTGAGCTCAGTCGACTTGTCTTAGTTCAAGGACGCCATAGGAATGATATCCCATTTGCATATCGCATCCTTTGCCTAGCGCCCGATTCGCGGGAGGGAAACGAGACCATCGTGCCCGCCCGGCTTGACAAGTTCGAATTGGTTTGGGGCCGGCCCCGGTATGGACGCGCCGTGCAGTCGATTCCTTTACATCGCGTACGCGCCACGGGAATCCGCATCGAAATCGCGGAGCCGCAAACCAATCGAAATTGGACGGTTGCTGAAATCGAAGTATACGTGAGACCGGCAGAGGGCGACGGAATTATTACTGATTGGATCGATCAATGAACACCTTGAAAACCCTTTTCGCGTCTTTGCTGCTCACCGCTCTCGTGTGGGCCGCCATCTCGTGGCCGCTACCCGAATACTTCGGCGACGCGATTCCGGCGGGCGCGATGAAGCGGCACAATCTGGATCATCAGATCGTCCACATGTTTCCCGGCGATCACCTGCAATTCCTTTACTACATGTGGTTGTTCAGCGATTTCCTCGCCGGGCAGACGCCCTTTTTTTACAATGTCTACGAGTTCAACACGGGGGATGACGCGCAGCGGTGGAGACCGGGCTCATATTATGTGCCCTACTCGCTGGCCTTTTCGATTTTCTACGGACTCGGAAATCGCGCCGTCGCTTGGAATGCTACCTGCTTTCTCGCCCTGTGGGTGGCTTGCTTTTTCACGTGGCGGCTCGCCCGCCGGTATACGGCTTCCGACGGAATCGCGCTGACGGCCGCGCTTATGCCACTCCTACTGCCCTACATGTGGATTCAACTGTTTGGGGGCAGCCCCGCCGGGTTGGGCATGAGCTTTATCCCGATGCTGCTGTACGGATTGGACATCGCCGTACGGGAAAGCCGATCGGTCGGAGGCTGGCTGGCGGGGCTCGCCATTTTGTTCGCAGGAACCACGGACACCCACGCCATTTTCTTCAGCGTGTGGATCACTCCCTGTTGGTGCTTGGTCGCGTTTACGCAACGGCCCGGTTTCGCATGGCGGAGTTTTCCGGAGTGGCGGAAGCTTGTTCTGGCGCTGGTTCCCGTTGCATTGCTGGCTCTCGTCGCGCTCGCGCAGACCAAACTGGGAACGCGGCACATTCAGCAAACGCAAGCGGCGGGAGGCCGACGAATCCAGGAGGTCGCTCTGTTCTCGCCTAAGGCCGAAGGACTTTGGTCGTGGCAGGATTTGGTCGTCTCAAGCCACATTTATTTTGGCTATCTAGCGACAGCGGTTCTCGCCCTTGGCGTCGGTGTGGCCATTTGGACCGCGTTTCGTAAGCGCGATGCGGAATCAATTCGAAGAGCGGTCCTCATGGTTCTCATCGCACTTGGTATCACGGGCATCATTTTGCTGGCCCTCGGACCTTTCAGCCCGTGGGAGGGCCGCTTCTTCACCGCGGCACGGAAATTCATCCCGGGTTACAAGATGATCCGCCAGCCGGCGAAGATTTACCTGCTGCTGCCTTCGTTGATGGCGGTCGGCATCGCGGCTGTACTTCAGCTCGGCTGGGATTCATTTAGGCAAAAATTTCGTTGGGTCATCGCGGCCATCGCGGCCGGGCTTGCAATTGAATATTACTTCCAGACCAAGCCGCTATTGAGCCTGGTTGACCATCGGAACGGGGCCTATGCGTCCGTTGCGGCGGATGCAGAGAGCCGCGCTCGAAAACCTCGCGCGATCATTTTGCCCATATGGCCGGGCGATTCGCATTACGCCTCCGTATACCAATATTATGCGTCGTTATATCGAATACGCATGATCAACGGGTATCGCCCGTTTGTGCCGCAGGATTATGTCCGAGACGTTTTTGAGCGATACCGCTCCCTCAACCTCGGACACGCGACGGACGAGCAGTTGGATCACCTGATCAGCCGAGGAATTGGTTACATCCTTCTGCATGAAGACATGTATCCGGAAAAAGTGGCGCCCTTCCCGGTGACAACGGCCCTCCAAGCCCTGTTGACCCATCCCCGGCTGGAATTGCTTGAGCAGGATGGTCCAGTTTGGGCATTTCGTATTCTGCCTACAGCAGAAGTTCGATCCATCACCCTCCCTGATTGGTCGATCCATTTCCCGGCGCGTCGGATCGAAGCCGAGCGTCAACAGCCGTCGACAGCCCCGACCGAAAATGATCCCGATGCGTCAAACAAAGCATTCGCGATCCTGGAGGCAGATCACCGCATCGACATTTCGCCAATCTCAACTCGCCATCTTCCCGAGATGAGATGGCTGATCCGATGCCGTGGCCACGGCATTTTGCGAATCGACCGCCTGATCGGGGGCTCGTCTATCGGGAGCGTGGACGCCTCCGTCGACTGGCCAGCGTGGAGGTGGATCGAAGTGGACGCGGGACAGTTTGAAGGCGCGGCCCTCATTTCCGCCTCTCTCGACGCAGCCGAGGGGAGAGTCGACGTCGATACGCTGCTCCTCACCGCCGGCTCGTGGAAGCTGCTCGAACCCGGCGAATCGCTTACCCTTCCCGCGCCCATCTTCTTTCACGCCGGACACATTGACGTGCAGTCTGGCAGCGTGGTCTTTATTCCGGAGCGCGACCGGCGCGGCATCGTCTTTTACGGACCGAAGCTGCCCCTGGCGCCGGGGCATTACGAGGTGCGAATCGAGTCTGAGACGGACTCGAATCTCTCGGGAATCGGGGGCATCTGGATCGCAGCCTGTCCGGAAGGGCAGGAAATCGGGCGAGCCGAAATGCGTCAGGATCCGACCACATCCTTCACGGTCCGCGTTCCATCAAATCAGCCCTTCCTGCTGGCGTTTGATTATCGCGGGGAAGGCCGAGTGGCGCTCCGCCAAATTCGGCTAACGAGGCTGGAATAAACAGCGAGCGTTCTTGGGGCGGGATTTTGTTCCGGCTTCATGCCCGGCCATCGTGAAATCACGATCGCCTGCCCGCGAAAGGTCGCGGTTTTGTTCGAGCTAGGAATGCTCGGATCGGCTTCAGCACTTCACATGCGACTCGTCAACGAGGACCTTGGCAAGGCCGCCCTGAGCCGTCTCCTTGTACCGCGCGTGCATGTTCAGGCCGATCTCGCGCATCGCCGCGATCGCCTGGTCGAGCGAGATACGGTGAGTGCCATCGCTATTCAGCGACAAAGTCGCCGCATGGAGGGCCTTTACGGCGCCCATCACATTTCGTTCGATACACGGAATCTGGACGAGGCCCCCTACAGGGTCGCAGGTCATCCCGAGGTGGTGTTCGAGCGCGATCTCGGCGGCCATTTCCACCTGAGCCGGGGTTCCGCCGAACATTTCCGTCAAGCCGCCTGCCGCCATGGCCGAGGCCGAGCCTACCTCGCCCTGGCAACCCATCTCGGCGCCGGACAGCGAAGCGTGGAGTTTGATCAACCCAGCGATCAGCGCCGCCGTCAAGAGACCCCGGGCGATTTGTTCACTGGTGAACCCATAGGCATCCTGGCAGGCCGCAAAGGAAGCGGGCACAACACCCGCTGCGCCATTGGTGGGCGCCGTAACGACTGTACCGCCTGCCGCATTCTCTTCATTCACGGCGAGCGCGTAGGCGTGCACGCGCAATTCCATGGGATCACGAAGCGGGACCGAGGACCCGGCCTGCTCAAGTAACCGCCGGTAGGCGGCGGGCGCGCGCCGCCGCACATTGAGCGGGCCCGGCAGGAGCCCCTCGGTCGAAATGCCTCGCTGAATGCACTCCCGCATGGTTTTCCAGATAGTCTCGAGTTTCGCGAAAACCTCTTCACGAGAAAGCGCCTCATTCGCGAGTTGAATGTCCGACCATTTCAATCCCTTTTCGGCGCAAATCTGCAAAATTTCCGCGGCGGAACTCACGCGGAACACTGGCCTCGCTGGCACAAACGGATAATCTCGGACACGCGATCCATCCGGCATCACCTGTTCAACCAGCCCACCGCCGACGGAGACATAGCGCTGTTCCAGAAGGGTACGCCCTTCAGCGTCTTGAGCGATGAGGTCCAACGTATTCGGATGAGGCAGATTCGGAGTATCCGGCAACCATTCAATATCCCGATCCGGCTGAAACACATCCGCCGGTAACACGCGGGCAAGCGCACGGTCGGTGGCATGCCCTCGGCCTGTCGCGCCTAGTGAACCGTGCAGGCGAACGCGGATTCTGGACGGCGCGCCATTTTTCGAAAGCGCCTCGAGGAAAAGCTGAGCGCAGCGCATGGGTCCCATCGTATGGGACGACGATGGCCCAATCCCGATTTTGAAGATGTCGAAGACGCTGGTTTCAACGATCACAAGAAAAATCTACCCCGTATCTAAACGGCCATCAACGCCGAGGTGGCCGATTAGCCAGCGTTGATGCTTTCTCATGGTCAAAATCTAGGTTCCTACATGATGGCGGCACCTGAGCCGAGGTGAGCACATATTCTTGCTCTATTTAGTTTACGACGCGGTGTGTCGGAACCGCTTGTCACTTTCAGATTCTTGCGACGGGAAAAAATTTTGATACAGTCCGCGCCCTATGCCGTCACCGACTCGACGCACCATCATCATTATTGATGCTGTCGAATGGTCACCTGCTTACCCGAACCCTCATCCGTTGCGCAATGTTGGAGAATGGTTTGCACGGTTTTTGCGCGGCCTGCCGGAACTCGAGCCGGTCGTCGTGCCCGCCGGAGAGGATGTGGCCGAGGCCGTATTCAGACCGAGCACGGCGGGCGTCATTATCAGCGGCTCGCCACGAGACGCTTGGGCGCGCGACCGCTTCAACGAGCGCTTGGTGGACGTGATTTTGCGTTGCGAACAGGCTCGAATTCCATTCTTGGGGGTCTGCTATGGTCACCAACTGCTCGGCGTCGCCCTCGGAGCAAAGGTCGGGCGCGATCCGGCCGGCGTCGAACTCGGAAACACCACCATCGAATTGACACCCGAGGGGCGGCTCGATCCATTATTCGAGGGCGTCCCCCTCTCATTTGAAGCCATGGAGAGCCATCAAGACTCGGTTCAAACAATGCCCGCGGGCGCAACGCTTCTTGCGAGCGGACGCCAAACTCCCATTCAGGCTTTCCGTTACGGCGATGTTCTGCGAGGAGTTCAATTCCATCCCGAGCATGACCCAGATATCCTCCGCTTCATCTGGGAGCCCCGTCGGCAGACGTGGCGGGATCGATGCGACTTCGACATCGATGAACGGCTGTCCGAGCTTCGGCCCACCCCAGAAGGACCGAAAATCCTGAAAAATTTCGCCAATCTGTGTAGGAAATTCTCTTCATGAAAGCATCGTTTTCTTTTCCCACATCGATTCTCTTCGGACCTGGCGCCCTACTGGAGCTTCCGGCGCGCCTGGAGCGCCTCGGGATGCGCCAGCCTCTTGTGGTTACTGACGCAGGCTTGATTCGAACGGAGGCCTATCGAAGATTCGACGAAATTAATCGGGGCCGCTATCCCGTGTTCAGCGGCGTTCAACCGAATCCCGCCGAATCCGATGTGGAGGCCGCTTTTGCCGCGTATCGGGACCATCGCTGTGACGGAGTGATTGCGCTCGGAGGCGGAAGTGCGCTCGATGTTGGGAAGGTGATACGATTGCGAATTAAGCGTCCCGACAAAACTCTCTCCGAATTCGATTTTAATGCGGATTGGAGCGGGCTTCCGCCGTGCGTGACCATTCCGACTACGGCAGGTACAGGCAGCGAGGTCGGCCGGAGTTCTGTGATCATCCTTAACGGCAAAAAGGTAGTCATCTTCCATCCTTCGCTGCTGGCCAGTCTGGCCATCCTGGACCCGGAACTGACTGTCGGTCTGCCGCCGCGGCTTACGGCAGCGACAGGCGCGGATGCTCTAACGCATTGCATCGAATCATTCACATCTCCGGTGTATCACCCCCTCTGCGATGGCATCGCGCTGGAAGGGATTCGAATCATCCACAACGCTCTTCCCCGCGCGGTGAAGAATGGCGCCGATATCGAGGCGCGAGGCGAAATGTTGGTGGCGGCGATGATGGGCGGGATTGCCTTCCAGAAGGATCTGGGCGCGACCCATGCCCTGGCGCATCCTCTCTCGAGCCTTTGCGGGCTGCACCACGGCACCGCCAACGCCCTTTGCCTGCCCCACGTGATGGCCTTCAACGCCCGGCGCAAACCCGGCCTGTACCGCCGAGTCGGGATCGCGCTGGATTTGCCCCAACCGTCCGACTCCGCGGTGATTGACCGCATCCGGGGCTTGCTGGAGGACATTGGGCTCGGCGGCGGGTTGCGCGCACAGGGCGTGCAGGAGAGCCAATTGGACGAGCTCGCGGACCAGGCTTTTGCCGATTCATGCCACCTGACCAATCCAGTACCGGTAACTCGAGAGGATCTTCGCAAACTCTATGAGCAAGCCATGTGAAACACGATTGATCATCGACGGCCAGTTCGTCGATGGCGAAAAAGGGGCAGTTACACCGCTCACGAATCCCGCAACCGAGGAAACCTGGTGCGAGATCGCCGCTGCGGAGGTTTCCGATGTAGATCGCGCGGTCCGCGGAGCCCAGCGTGCGTTTGAGGCGGGGTGGCGAGACCTCGCGCCCGGCAAACGGGCTGAAATTCTCTTCCGCATCGCCCGATTGATCCGGGAGAACGCGGAAGAGTTGGCGCAACTCGAGACTCGGAATATTGGAAAGCCCATCTCCGACTCTCGTGACGAGGTCCTTCTGGGCGCGAGAATTTTCGAGTATTACGCTGGCGCGATCGCTCTCTTCTATGGCCAGACCATTCCGGTGGCCCGAGGCGGTTTTGACTTCACCCTGCGCCAGCCGATGGGCGTCGTGGCGGCCATCGTTCCTTGGAACTTCCCATTCCCCATCACCGCGTGGAAGGTCGCTCCCGCCCTCGCGGCAGGGAATGCGGTTGTACTCAAGCCGGCCACCCTTTCACCGGTTACCGCGCTCCGGCTCGGCGCGCTGGCCCTTGAGGCAGGCTTGCCTCCGGGCGTTTTGCAGGTCATCGCCGGTCCCGGCGCGAGGCTGGGCGAAGCATTGGTTCAGCATCCGCTGGTGCGGAAGATTTCGTTCACCGGCTCCACGGAGGTGGGGGCGCGAATCCTGCAGATGTCTGCCCCGGACATCAAGCGCGTGTCGCTCGAGCTGGGGGGCAAATCTCCGAACATCATTTTTGCGGATGCGGACCTGGATCAGGCGGCCTCGACCTCGCCGATGAGCGTTTTTGCCAATTGCGGACAGGATTGCTGCGCACGAAGCCGAATTTTCGTCGAACGAAAAGTCTTTGATGAGTTTGTCCATAAATTCATAGCGGCCACGCGGCGTATTGCCGTAGGCGATCCATCGAAACCCGAAACCCAGGTGGGACCGATGGTCTCGGCGAACCAGCGAGAATCCGTTGAGGGCTTCCTAAAGCGTGCGCGGTCCGCTGGCCGATCGATTGCCTGCGGCGGAGATCGCCCTTACGAAAAGGGATATTACTTGAGTCCTGCGCTCGTACTGGGTTGCGAGACCACGGATGAAATCTGGCGAGAGGAGGTGTTTGGCCCCGTGGTCTGCGTAAGGCCGTTCGATGACGAGGAAACGATGCTCCGCGAGGTCAATGAGTCCTATTATGGACTCAGCGGCTCGCTTTGGACGAATGATCTCAAACGCGCCATCCGCGTCGCGAAACGCGTTGAAAGCGGCGTCTTGAGCGTGAACTGTCACTCAAGTGTTCACGTGGAGGCCCCATTCGGCGGGTTCAAACGAAGCGGCATCGGCCGCGACCTCGGCATGGCCGCCATGGAGGGGTATACGGAACTGAAAAACGTCTATATTTCACTTTGATACTGAAGTCATGAAGAAATCCGCATCTGATCCCATCGGCTGGCTGAAAAAAAAGATCGAGAGCGGCGAAATCGACACCGTCGCCGTTGCCTTCCCTGACGTGCTGGGGCGTTTGATGGGCAAGCGCGCCACGGGTCATTACTTCCTCGAACACATCCTCGATGGCGGCACCCACGGCTGCAATTACCTGCTGGTCGTCAACATGGAAATGGACCCTGTCGATGGTTTCAAGTTGGCGAATTGGGACAAGGGCTTCGGTGATTTCTCGATGGTTCCTGACCCCGCTTCTGCGCGGCCGCTACCCTGGCAGACGGGAACCGCCCTCGTACTCTGCGACCTCTACCATCACGACGGGAAATTGGTTGAAGAAGCCCCGCGCTCGGTTTTGCGCCGGCAAATCGAACGGCTCGCGTCCCATTCGCTATCCTGCAAGGCCGCGAGCGAACTCGAATTTTTCCTCTTCAACCAAACTTACCAAAGCGCCAAGGCGGGCGGATACGCCGCGCTGGCCCCCTCTAGCGAATACCGAATCGACTACCACATTTTGCAGCCGGGGCGCGACGAAGAGATTTTTCGCGAAATGCGCCTCATGTTGGAATCGGCCGGAATCGCCGTGGAAACAACTAAGGGCGAATGGGGATGCGGCCAACACGAATTGAATATTTTGTATGATGATCCCCTGCCGATGGCCGACAAACACATCATCCTCAAGCTCTGCGTTAAGGAAATCGCGGCCCGGCATGGAAAGTGCGTCACCTTTATGCCGAAATACAACAGCAAAGAGGCCGGCAGCAGTTGTCACATCCACATCAGCATCTGGAAGGACGGAAAAAACCTCTTCTGGGATTCCAAGCGAAACGAAGGCTCAAAGTTTTTCAGACAGTTCCTCGGAGGCTTGCTGAAGTACACGCCGGAGCTGTCCTATTTCATGGCGCCGACTGTCAACGCCTACAAACGCTATCAGCCAATGAGCTGGGCGCCGACGAAGATGGTCTGGGCGATGGACAATCGAACGGCCGGGTTCCGTGTGGTCGGCCACGGGTCATCCTATCGAATCGAAAACCGGATGCCCGGCGCCGACGCAAACCCGTATCTTGCCTTTGCCGCGATGATCATTGCCGGAATGGCGGGCGTCGAAGAAGACCTCGATTGTGGAGAGGTGTATCAGGGCAACGCGTACACCGACAAGAATCTCAAAGCCCTTCCCAAAACCCTTCGCGAAGCTGCCGACCTCCTCGACAAGAGTCGACTGGCCAGGTCGGTCCTCGGGGATGCTGTGGTTGATTTTTACGTTCATACCGCCCACAGCGAAATGGACGCCTACGAAAGCGCCGTGACCGATTGGGAACGCGCTCGATATTTCGAGCAAATTTAGGCGCTCAAAGCGTTTTAATCTATCGAACGTTCATTGTCGAAGTGTGCCGCCCATCTGCAGGCGGCGCATATACTGTCGTAGGCGGGTTTACCCGCTCAAATTTGATTAGCCGCTGAGGAATAAACCAGCAGGGTCCTCTGATCATGACTCATGACTCGCGAACAGCAGCGGGCTGGCCGACCACGTCGGCGAATCAAAGTCTAGTTCCGTCGGGTGCGGAGCCCCCTCCACAAGGCTAACGGCAGACGATCTCTTTCGACTGCGGTCGGCGGCTACGACCTGCGATCAGACCTCCGATGATCCGGTCATCGGCTGAAATACCACTTCGGAAGCGCCGTCGCGATTTCGGGCACGAACAGGATAATGATCAGGGCCAGAATCATCACCAGAACAAACGGTATGATGGACATATAGATGTCCCGCAGCGTGATTTCCGGCGGCGCCATGCTGCGCATCAAGAAAAGGTTGTAGCCGAACGGCGGCGTCAGATAGGCGACCTGACAGGTGATCGTGTACAAGATGCCATACCAGACCGGGTCGAATCCGAGCTTGCGAATCAAAGGCACATAAAGCGGCGCCACAATCACCAGCATGGCCGTATCATCGAGGAAAATTCCCATCAAAAGGAAACTAGCCTGCATCAACGCCACTATTGCAAGCGGGTGCAGGTGCCATTGCCCGACAAACAGATTCTCCAGGGCCTTGCCGGCGCCCAATCCGTCAAACACGGTTGAAAACAACAGGGCCGATTGGATGATCCACATAAAGACGCAACTGACACCCAACGATTTCCGGGTGACCTCAACGAGCGTCTTCCACTTGAGTTTTCCTCGTGCCCAGGCGGCGAGGATCGTGGAGAGCATCCCGATCCCGGAAGACTCGACCAGGCTGGTGACGCCGCCCAGAAAGAGCAGAACCATGACCGCGAAAATGAGCATCGGGATGATGCCGGCGCGGAGGAGCTTGATCCGCTCTACCCATGGGATGGCAGCGAGCTCCTCGCGCGACATGGGCGGGCCCATCTTGGGATTGATCCAGCAACGGATCACAATGTAGAGAATAAAGAGAAATGCCATGAGCAGCCCCGGCAACACGCCGGCAAACCACAGGTGCCCGACAGGAACGCGGGCGATCATCCCGTACAACACCAGCACGACGCTCGGCGGAACAATAATCCCTAGCGTGCTGCCCGCCTGAATGACTCCGGTGACCATCCGCTTGTCATAGCCGTGGCGCAACATCTCCGGAAGTGCGATGGTCGCGCCAATCGCCAAACCTGCCACACTCAAGCCATTGATAGCGGAGATCAGGACCATCATTGCGATGGTCCCGATTGCCAAGCCGCCGGGCAAGCGGCCGGACCAGACGTAAAACATGCGGTATAGGTCGCTGGCGATCCCCGTTTCGGCGAACATGTACCCCATGAAAATGAACATGGGCAGCGTGAGAAGGGGGTACCAGTTCAATGTGGTGATCGCCGCATCAAAGGGCATGGACGCGGTTTGAGGGCCCCAGAGCAGCAACGCCGAGGCGATGCCCACAAATCCGATGACGCCAAAAAAGCGCTGGCCGGTCGCCAGAAGGGCGAGCATCGTGGTGAACATGAAGAGGGCAATTTGTTCGTAGCTCATTCGATCGACCTCCCGAGCGCGCGGGCCAGATCGCGAAAGAACGTTGCGATGACCTGAAGCAGCATCAGCCCGATGCCCACAGACATGATGACCTTGATCGGCGTCATGGGCGGCGCCCACGCGGAAAAATTCACCTGCTTGTGCGTCCAGGCCCAGTGCGTATTGCTGACCGCGCCCGTAAACAGAAAGAATAGATAAAAGATCACGCAAAGTCCGGTGATGCTATCAATGATCGCCTTCCCACGGGGCGAGAGCCGATTGTAAAACAAGTCCATCCGAACGTGGTAGTTGTCCTGTTCAGAAAGAGCGCCACCGAGGAGGTAATAGGCCGTCATCGTAAACATCGCCATTTCCACGCTCCAGATGTGCGAGACTCCAAAAAGCAGTCTCGCAATCGAAGACTCCACCAGGATCCCTAACAGGACGAAGGTTAGGAACATCGCAACAACTCCGGCACCCTTCCCCAAGGCGTCTACGATTCGGACGTACCAACAGATCACGGCCGGCATGCGCTTCACACCCTTAGGGGATGGCGGATGCTCGGGATAGGTCATGCTCATATGTCGATTCTCAGGCTCTCAATCAGCAGATCCGACGCACAAGTCGATTTGCGTCGTACCGCGCACGGCGAACAAAAAGGCCGGGCTGCGAATCCGATAGGATCCGCAGCCCGGAGTTAATTCCCATCGGGCTCTGCCGGTTGGCTCATCAAGGGCGAAGGACCCGAACTGAATCGTCGACCTTGCGGACAGCAAGTTTGTCGCGGCTGAACGGACTTCGGAGCCCCCGACCCTTGAGTTGATCCCGGTCTGCCCGTACAAGATCAGGCGCATCGATACGGCGGTCCGGCCTTCTCCATGATCTGGTTGTACTCTTTGATGATCTCAACCACCTTCGCCGTCGTAGGGCTCTTTTGGGCCGCTTCATCCCAGAACTCGTACGCCGCCTGCCGGACCTTGCTCCACTCGGATTCCGGCAGCGAGGTCAATTCCAATTTGCCGCCCTTCACGCGATAGTGCGCTTCGCCCCACCAGTACCAGTGCAGACGATAGTAGTGCGAGTAATCGATGCAGAGCTTGAATAGCATGCGGAGGTGCTCGGGAAGGGATTCCCAGCTCTTGGTGTTGACCAGATAAGCTCCCGCCCAAGCGCCGGAAATGGGATTGGTCAGATAGTACTTCGTGACGTCCGCCCAACCCACCGTGTAAACCTCCGTAATGCCCGACCAGCAAACGCCGTCCAATTCTTTCGTTTGAATCGCCATCTGCACGTCTTCATACGGCAACGAGACGGGGACGACACCGAAGCGTTTCATGAACTGGCCACCGGTCGGGAACATGTACACCCGCAGGCCCTTGAAATCCTCCAAGGAGCGTATCGGCTTGGTGGTCGCGAAATTGCAGGGATCCCATGAGCCCATGCTGAGGAAGGTGACGTTGTCGACCTTCGCATAGGCCTCCTCCCAGATCTTATTGAGCCCGTACCAATTCCACAGCGTCGGCACATCAAGCGAGAACTGGGATGCGAAGGGGAAATAGGCCCCAAAGATCGAGATGTCCACCGGCGACTGGGCGGAGTCCTCATCGGTCTGTACAGCATCGAGGATACCTCGTTGGAGGGCGCGGACCAACTCGCCCTGCGGCGCAATCTGGTCCGCATAATACAGCTCGATCACCATTTCGCCGTTCGCCGCGATGTTGAATGCGTCGATCGACGGCTTGATCACATGTTCACCGAGCGCTGCTCCGGCATAGGTCTGCATGCGCCACTTGATCTTCGGTTTCTTGTCCGCCTTCTTTTCCTGCGCGTGGGCTGGAAGGCCCATGGTTGCGAGCGCGCTAGCGGCGATGGTTCCGGCCAGCGTTGACACACCGCCCTTGATCATTTCACGCCGGGTTAGTTGCATCTTATTCTCCTCCTGCACACGTTTTACCGCCCGGTAGAGGGGCGCACCAGTTGCGCCCCTCCGCGGGGACTGTGTAATGGCTAGTTAAATCAGTATTATTTGTCAAGGCGGCAGTTTCACTTGCTATAAAATCAAAACGTTTAACTCCCTCGCGCTTCCCTGCGCTGAGCCGTTGCTCGGATTTCCCCCTCTGCAAAATCCATCGAAGCCACAAAAGGCTTGCCCTGAAAAATTAATGACAATAGGATATCAATAAATATGCAACGTCGTACTCAGCAAAGGGCGGCCATCGTCGAGGCGATTCGCGAGGCCGGCCGCCCCCTGGCACCCCGGGAAATTCACGAGTTGGCCCGGCGCAAAATCCCTGAAATTGGAATCGCGACAGTTTACAGAGCTATCAAAGATTTGCTCTCCGACCAGAAACTGACGGCTGTGGAGGTTCCCGGAGCGCCCCCGCGCTACGAAGTTGCTGGCCTTACGCATCACCATCATTTTCTTTGCCGATCGTGCGATCGGATGATGGACATTCTGGGATGTCCCGGTGACTTGGCTGCCTATGCGCCGCCAGGCTTCACCGTAGAATCGCACGAACTGACGCTTGTTGGTCTGTGCCTGGATTGCTCCAGCCCGAGAAGAAGCCGGCGGAACAGATCAAGGAAGCTTTCGCGATGATGGGCAAACGCGTGGTCGGATCGATAGTGGCCCTCTCGTTCTGGGCTGTTGTCTTGATTCCTTGGAGCCATCCGCACCTCGGGCACACTCATGTCTGCGGTTCGGAGTGCGGCCGCGATCCTCTTGTGGTACCAGTCACCTTCTCCCCGTGCGTCCAGACATGCTGCTTGCTCTGCATCCAAGCTCTCGCTTTCGCGACGGCTTTGTTCGCACACGACCCTGCGCACCCTGTTTGCTTCCGACGTTCTGAAATTTCAATTCCGCCGATCCTTCCCGAATTTAGCATTCCGCGGCGTCGCTTCTTTTGCGCTTTGGGGCCGAGGGCGCCTCCCGGATGCATTCAAACCATCTACGTTGGAATAGGGCCCGGCTTTTCTCGCCGGGTGCCTACGTTGGTTTGAAGTAAACTCACCCCTCACCTATCGGAGTTTTTGAGATGACTCGACATCTTCATCAATACATTCTCGTTGCTTTAGTCGTCTGGGCGCTGGCGATTCAGATGCCCAGCCGGGCTCATCAAGCCGACACGTCCTCATCACCGCTGATCAATTTATCCTTGAACCTTCTTGCTGCAGGCGGCGGTTCGACCGCCGATCCGGCTGACCTCGAACTGTTTCAAAGCGGAAAACACGACCCAAAACAAAACGGATTCACCCTGCAAGGCGCTGAAATTTCCCTTTCAGGAAGGGTCGATCCATTTTTCGCCGCCGCTCACGTGGTGGCCGACGCGGATCACGTTGAGCTGGAGGAAGCGTATTTGACATCGGCCCTTGGGTCCGATGCGCTCGAATTGAAGGTTGGACAGTACCTCACCGAATTTGGCCTGATCAATTCGACGCACCCTCATTCGTGGGATTGGATTGACCAGCCGTTCATCGCCACCCGTTTGCTCGGCCCGGAAGGGTTGCGGTCGGCGGGTGCGCGGGTAGCTTGGCAAACACAATTGCCGGGAACCCCTTTGCTCATCTTCGGCGCTCAAAATGCCGATCACTCCTCAGCCATCAGTTTTCTAGGAGCGGACCATGAATTCCACCATGCTGTTCCCGAGTCGAACCATCACGATCATACAGGCGAAGACGATGGCGAGATCCACCTCATCTCAATGGCCGGCGGGACAGTTGGCGGGCGCCCATCCATCATCCGCGACCCCGAATCCGTGGACGAGTTGTTATTTTCCGGCCGGTTTGAACAGAAAGTGATCGACTCAGAGACGACCGGGCTGAAAATCGGCATTTCAGCCTTGTGGGGACCCAATTCATCCAGCGAAGACGGGGAAACACAAATTCACGGCGCAGACATCTCGTTGGATCTGTACCGGCCCGGCCCTCAAATGCCTGAGCGTTGGCTACGGTGGCAAACGGAGATTATGAGCCGCGAATTTAGGTGCGGCGAATTGGCCATCCCGCTGGCATCCGAATACTTGACTTTTCCGTCTGAAACAATTCGCGATTGGGGCATCTATAGCCAAATTGCCTTGTCATTCTTGCCGAGGTGGGAGACGGGGCTTCGGATCGAATATGCATCGGGAAATGATGCCGGCGTGATTGAACGCGACGATGATCCGCTCCGTGCCGACCGCTGGCGAATTTCGCCTCTTGTCGCATTCCGGCCCTCAGAGCACGTGCGAATTCGACTTCAATACAATTATGACGAGAGCGATGCCCCACCAGATAGCGCTCATACCGTCTGGGTGGGGATCGATGGCTCGCTAGGGACGCATTGATCCGGCGCGGTCTGAGCACTAGGTATCCGGGGGCGGGCTGTCCTGAAAGGGATGGAAGTCCCCGCTTTGATCAGACGAGATAGGGCGTCACTCGATGCGGGGCTCGATTCAGGATCCGGAGGCCATGCCGGCGGAGTCGCGGTTTGTATTCTCGACACCAGCGGGTGCTGCAGGTAACCAGCCGAGCCGAATAAGCTCCTGCTCCAAATAGCGCGCCAGAACAGCATGGCCCTCCGGTCGCGGGTGCATGAAGTGCACGGCCCATTCAGGAGGATGACGGTCTGCAGGAATTTGCGTGCGGAGGTTGAAGTACGGCAGTCCGACCCGCGAACATATTTCTTCGGCCTCTTTCCGCATGGACCCAAAGACAAGCACCTTGAAATGATTGGTCTCGGCGAGACCTTTGAGCTCACGAAAGGCGTTTTCGACCCCCTGAATATCAGAGCCGGCAAGCAACTCGTCGACCACTTGGTTTCGATCAAAATTCCTCATATCCCGAAAGTGTGCTCCCGCGATCATCGTTATCAACTGCTCGCGGTGAAACAGAAGTAGATGCAAAAATGACACGTCCCGACGGTAATAATTCTCCTTCTGCAGCATGAAGAATGGCAGCGAGAAATCGTTGTCGCACCATCCGACAATGACGATGTCCGGCTTGTATTTGAGTCCCTTGGCGCGGAGCGATTCCACTTCGAGTTGCGTATTGTAGCCGGGAACGGCCGCGTGCATGACTTCATACCGATGGCCGTCCGCGCGGGCCTGCAGATTGGACCTCAGGACGGCCATGTATTCCTGATTCTGATGGACGCCCCACCCGAACATCCCGGAATCCCCTATCCCAAAAATCCGAATCACGCCTTGGGGCTTTTCGGTCGAGTAATCCCGGTCATCCCGCATGCCGTCCGAGTTGGTCCTCAAAGTCCGGTGTCCAAAAAGCATGTCGAGGTTTGGTTTCAGTTCGTAAACCAGTCGGGCGTTGTAGCTCGGTTCGATGATGATCGCCATGGGATGGGTACTGCGCACAGGCAATTTCTTCCCCATCTCCCGCAGTTGTTTCAGGCGGTCGAGCGAATTCCGCTGCTGATTGACGATGAGCATCGCCCGCAGGGCCACTTCGCCAAGCGCGAATGAAAATGCAAGGCTCAATGTAAACAAAATGAATTTGCCGCTGACCCTGCGCCACGTCGTCCAAGGACTGCGCCAGCCGGAGTGAACAACCCATGCTGCGAACAGCGACGCCAAGCCCAGAAAAAAGTTCTGATACGGCGCCTCGGCATAGATGATTTTTGCCCAGGGAATGCCGTAGATGGCCATCAACACGAACAGCAGGAAAAAGATCCCCGACAATCCAACAAACCCGGCTACGGCGAGCCACCCTGGCACGCCTCGGCCGGTGTTCCACAGCCACGCCACTGCTGAAAAAACCGGGTGAACGGGTCGGGTTTTCTCCGGTCCATCCGTCCGAGTCACGTGAATCATTTCATTCATGGACGAAGTCCGACTTTCATCAGTCATTCATCTGCAAGCAACGTACTGCCCCGCAGACAACCGCCCCGTTACTTCAAGGACGCGCGGGCGGAAGGGCTTTCAGCGCGCCGCATGCGCGGCTCGCGCAGATTTTTGCCCGCGCTCAAATGCAGCAATTCGTTTCCGGGCAGCGGCCGGGTAGGCTTTGCACTCGAGGAGGGCGCGCAAAATGAGCGGCGCGACGATCGTCGCGTCCGATTCGATAACGAACATAGGGGTGTCTGGCGTGAGCTTGTCCCATGTGATTTTTTCGTTCGGCGTCGCCCCCGAATACGACCCATAGGAGGTGGTCGAGTCGGAGATCTGGCAAAAATAGGCCCAGGGCCGGACCGGTTTTTGGAGGTCGTATTTGATCGACGGAACCACGCAGATTGGAAAGTCTCCGGCAATTCCCCCGCCAATCTGGAAAAATCCGCATCCCGCCCCGCGGGACAGTTCTTCGTACCGGTCATAAAATTCCGCCATGTATTCGATCCCCGACTTTACGATCGACGCGCTGCACTCCCCCGTTTTTACATACGATGCAAATATATTTCCGAAGGTGGAATCCTCGTAACCGGGCACCAACAACGGAAGTCGAACCTTCGCTGCCGCCAACAACCAGCATTCCTCGGGTTTGCCGTCGCACTGGCTGCGTTTCAGGCGAAGGACCAAATCATAAAAATATTCGTGCCAAAATCTTCGTTCGCCTCTTTTCGTCGCATCCTTCCACATGGGCACGATGATTTTTTCGACGGCCCGGAATGCCTCGTCTTCCGGGATGCTCGTGTCGGTCACGCGGCGCATTCGCTGCGCAAGAATTTTGGCGTCGTCCTCTTTGCGAAAATACCGATATTCCGGGAAGTCCCGGTAATGCGTGTGGGCAACGAGCCGGAAAAGCGACTCCTCCAGGTTGGCTCCGGTCACGGAAAGTGCATGGATCAGCCCCTCCCGGATGGCCGGCGCCAAGGTAATGCCCAGTTGAGCCGATGACATCGCCCCTGCAACGGCCCAAAGCATGGTCCCGCCCCTCTCGATATGACGCCAGTAGGCGAGCATCGCATCGCGGGTCGCGCGCGCGTTGAAGTTTTTGTAATTCGCCAAAATGAAATCGAGGATCGGCGTTTCGCTCATGGCTCACAAAACTCCTTAGTGGTTACACCATGACCCGCTCCGCTGTGCAACGCAAGAGACTTTGCGGCCGCAGAAAGCGCCAGCGGGCAAGGAGCCGGAAATCACTCCACGCTTGCTCTTCGGAACCAAACCGTTGACAAGGGTATGGTCATGGCCCAAATCCCCAGGTGGACGTCTCTCTCCTTTGTTCTCCTCATTATGATCGGCTGTCGCTTCGGCGCCCTGGCCTTGGACCCGAATGGGGCGAGCGCTCCGGAAATGTCTTCCTCCACCGGACCATTGCAGGATCTCGCCATGCCGCCGACGACCGGCCGGGCCGCGGTGGTCTGGAATAACCGGCTGGAAATCCGACGACCCGAATCGGGGTTGCGCTTGCGGCTCGGTCTCCGCTTTCAAAACGACTGGTCGTATCCTGTCTCGTCAGACAAATCGCTTGAAGAGTCGAAGGGCCCCTTCAGAAATACGGTTGATTTCAGACGGTTCTGGTTGGAAGCCGATGGGGATCTTTCAAGCCGCACACATTTTGCTGCCCATGTGGATCTGTCGGGTGGCCGTACGGCAATACGCAACCTGTATGCGGGCCTCTCGGACATCCCTGTTCTCGGAACAGTTCGGGTCGGACACCAGCAGGAACCCTTCGGACTCGATGAGCTCAACGCCAACACGTCGATCGTTTTCGCCGAACGGGCGTTGAGCGCATTTTATCCGGGTTACCATGCAGGCATCCGAACGATCCGAACACTCGCCGGAGAACGCGCGACGCTCTCCTATGGCATCTTTCGTGATACAGATGAAACCGGGCGGATCATCTCTGATGACGGCTACGGCCTCACCGCGCGGGCGACCACTCTGCTGCTGACCAATGTTCCGTCCTCGGGCTGGTTCCACATCGGCGCCGCAGTGAGCCTTCGCGAACCGCCGGAAGGCGTCCTCGATCTCCGCGCGCGGCCGGAAAACCGATGGGTCCCTCCATTTTTGTCTGCAACGAACCTCCCCGCGGACCACATAATCCTCGTCGGCCTCGAATCGGCCGCCACCATCGGCTCTTTGTCAGCACAGGCCGAGTGGGTCCTTTCGACAGCTAGCACAGACGGCGATGAGCAAGCCCATCAGGGCGGTTATATCCAGGCGGCTTACGCCCTGACTGGGGAAACCAGGCCCTACCTCGCGAGGAGCGGTACTGTAGGGGGGATTCAGCCAACGACCACGTTTGATTCAGGAGGGATCGGCGCCTGGGAAGTGGCGATTCGGTTGTCGAACCTCGAGTTTGACGGCGCGCCGCCTCTCGGCGGGGCCATCCGAAACATCGGCGCCGCTGTCAATTGGTATGTCAATGCACTTGTTCGTGCGTCCATCAATTGGATTCGCGCTCGCGTGGAGGACCTCGGCGAGGCCGACCTGCTGTTGATTCGCTTTCAGCTCGCCTTCTGAAGGCGATGCCACGCCTTGAGCCACCGTCCGAATCCGGATAGGTTGAAGTGGCGCATGAAATTAATTGACCGGTATCTTCTGGGCACGTTCCTGACGCCTTTTGTATATGTGTTACTGGCGTTTTGCCTGCTGTACGTCGTATTTGATCTTTTCGACAACCTATCCGATTTTCTGGACGGCAACACGCCGCCTCTGCTCATTCTGAAATACTACGCCGTCCTTCTACCGTCTGTGCTTGTCCAAATCGTTCCGATCTCCCTTTTTCTGGCCGTCCTCTACTCGCTGTCCAGTCTGACCAAGAACAATGAACTGACGGCGATGCGGGCCTGCGGGATCAGCATAACCCGCTTGATGCTGCCTTACATCTCAGTCGGTCTTTTGGCCAGCCTGGTTGTCGCGGCCATCCACGAAACCATTGGGCCAAAGGCGGCCTACTGGTGCAAAAATTTTGTCCGGGAGCAAAAGCGTGCGGACCCGAATTTGGTGTATGTCAAACGCCAGGTCGCTGTCAAAAATCAGGCCGCGCGGAGAGCGTGGCTCATCGGCGAATTCGACGTGAGAACCTACCTGATGCGAAACGTTGAGATTACCCAGCAGCGGGAAGACATGTCCGATGAATGGCGAGCACGGGCAAAGGAGGCGCGCTGGTTGGACGGACGGTGGTGGCTTCGCGAGCTGGAGTGGCGCGACTACGACGCAGACAGCAATCCCATCGGCGCTCCGCGCTTTTACCTGACGCGCGAGATGCCTCAATTGACCGAAACACCGGACTTCTTCCTAAACGAGGTCAAGGAGCCCGAATTTCTCACGAGCCGCGAGCTCTACGAATATTTGCAGGTCAACAGCCGCCGCGACCCGGCCGCTTTGGCACGGATCCGAGCCGACATGCACTTCAAGATCGCCGAACCGTGGACCTGCCTTATCGTTACGCTCCTGGGCATCCCGTTCGGCGCTCAAACCGGTCGCAAGGGCGCATTGCTCGGCGTCACCCTCTCGATCGGGCTCGTCTTCAGCTATTTCGTCCTTGTCAAGGTGGCCTTATCCATGGCGAAAAATATGGTAATTCCAGCAGCTCTCGGGGCATGGCTGCCGAATGTTCTGTTCCTAGTCATCGGAGTAATTCTCGTGGCCCGCATGCGATAACGCCATTTGACACAAGCGGTTTCACCAGTAGATTCATCACATGAATACTGGGATGTCGGCGACAGAGTATTCCCGGGAACAACCTAGGGTGACGGTATCGGCTTCATCCGCGGCCGCCGTCACCCAAACCGACCAAGTGCGGATTTGTCCTCTCGGCCTGCAGGTCGAACTCGATTCTCCCATCGAACTTTTCACTATTCTTGAGACCTCTATCGAATATCCTCATCCGACTGGCGAAATGGGGAACCTTGTTTGTACGGGCACCGTCGTCGGCTGTCGTTTCGATCCCCGCATCAACCGCTATCGCGTCTGGATTCAATTTCTTGATCTGCCCCATGACATTCGGGAACGTCTTCACTGCGTTTCCAAAGGCCATCATTTGCTCTGCCCCTACTGCGAGAATTTCTGATTCCGACCTCGGGCAATTTGATCCCGACTGAACGAGATCACACCCCTGACTTGCAAAACGATTGACCCGGCTTCGGAATCCCCGTGGCGGGTCGGCTCCGCCAATCTGCTTTCCAAACATTTCCGTCCTCGAACGTATATCGTCAGTCCCGAACTACAAAGATGTAGATTTGGCAGAAACAAATTACATTTTCGGTAGCAAAATGGTTCACGCCGGAAATTTTCGAATTGCGATAGTTTTTTCTTAACTCGTTCATCAGCAGCGCATTGAGTTGTCGAACCCGGCGGTCGGGCATCGTGGCATGATTTCTGCGAATCAATCTAATTGATGGTTCTCCTTTCTCGGTGCACGTGGATCCGGTCGAAGGGTGAACCCGACAGTTCAAATCGCAATAGTTCCAAGTTTGAAAAAAGGAGTTTCAATATGATCATGGTTCGCCAGCGCAGGCCGAAAGCCTCAAAGAATCGAGCAGAGAATCTGCCGGAGGCCCGCGCGTCATTCAATCAACAGGGACTGACCGACGGCCGCACTTCTGTCGACCTGAAATCCGGGCGCGTTCAGATCATTTTCACGTTGCCGGACGACCAAGGGCTGCGCGTGTTGGAAGCCCTGCGGGAGACCTCGAATTCGCGTCCTCTCCTTTTATGGCTGGATCCCGCGGGCGCCGTGAATCTCGCCATCGGAGCGTCTAACGAGAGTGAAGCTTCCTGTGTAATTCCGGTCCAGGCCGTCAAGCGCGCGGCGCCGGCCTCGCCGAGGCCGAACATGCCCTGCCTCAAGATCAACGATTTCATCATCAACCCCGGGCGCCACGAAGTGCTCTACAAGGGCCGGGCGGTGCCCAAACTCACCTTTACGGAATTCGGAATCCTCCATTTCCTCGCGAGCCATCCCGGGTGGGTATTCAACCGAACCCAGATTGTCGCCGGGGTTCGCGGCGAAAATTACCCCGTTACGGATCGCGCTGTGGACGTCCAAGTGGCCGGGCTCAGAAAAAAACTGGGGGAAGCGGCTTCGTGGATCGAAACGGTCCGGGGCGTCGGCTACCGGTTTCGGGAGTGACGAAGTTCGCGCAAGACTTGTCGCCACATTCGCCAGAAACGGAGCGTGTCCCGAATCGGCCGAATCTTGCTCCGTTCGCCGCCATAAATGCAGCGGACGGGAGCTGAAATGATTCGTGCGCCCGAAGCGGCCGCGCGGAGTAGGATTTCGCTTTCCCATTCGAATCGCGTTGATCCGCATCTCAGATGGCGCAGAAGTTCCGCACGGTAGAGGCGGAATCCGCATTGCGAATCGGGAATGTCACTGCCGGCCGCGCGGCTGATCCATCGGCTCATCGTCCGATTGGTCAATCTCCGAATCCAGGGCATGCCGGATGGACTTGCCATCCGGTTCCCACAAATGATGTCTGCGGCCATGCGGGCGGCGGCTTCCATCAGGGTGGCAAGATCCTGAGGGTCGTGCTGTCCGTCACCGTCAAGCGTGGCGATCCAGTCGTAACCACGCTCCAGGGCGAGTGAAATACCGGTTTGTAGGGCGGCTCCCTTGCCCGAATTGGTCTCATGACGAACTACGTGGGCTCCGTGCGCGGATGCGACGGACGCGGTGCTGTCGCTGGAGCCGTCGTCGACGACAATCACGTCAATCCCGAGCTGCCGAAGCCCCGAGACCACGCCCCCGATGGTCGCGGCCTCGCAAAAAGCAGGAACAACGGCGCAACAACGCTCTGTTTTCATGGCCTTCTCGAAGGCGCCAAAGGCACGTCGGTTTTCCAGAATTCTCGGAAGACAAACCACTGATGCGGATTTTCGCTGATTTCCTCTTCCAGCGCATCGCGGATGCGCTCATGTGTTGCTCGCTCGGAGGGCGACTCACGGGGGTCGATTGCAGGCTTGATGCGGAGCAGATACGTGTCATCGACCATGCGGATGAGGAAGACCGGCAAAATCGGCGAGTCGGCCCGGTGAGCCAACCACGCCGCGCCGCGAGGCAGGTGGGTGGCCATTCCGAAGAATAGCGTTTCTTCGTGTTCGCCGGAAAAATCTCGGTCGGCCAGCAAAGCGACACAATGGCCCTCACGCAGCCGCTTGAGCAGAACCCGCGCAGATTTTCCGACGTGGACGATGTGCACTCCCCGGCGTTCCCTCTGTCTTCGCAAGAGTTTTTCCAAGCGGGGCATTCTCTGGGGCGCCTCGACAGCATGGATCGGATAGCCGAGTGCGCTCAAAACGGCCCCTCCGAGTTCCCAGTTGCCCAGATGAGCGGTCACTAGGACAACTCCACGCTTACTGGCATATGCCGATTCGAGGCGCTCGCGGCCCTCGATGCTGACCCGCCGCTCCACCTCTTCGATTCCGAGCCCGCCATCCCTAAAAAAATCGACGATATATTTGCCAAAATACCGAAAGGTCTGCCGGGCCAATCCACGCTTCGCGTCTCGTGACAAAACTACGCCACGATAGCTGAACACCCGTTGCAAATTGCTCTCCACCGCACGCCGGGCGGGAGCATCCAGCGCGTAATACAGATCCGAAATCCGCACACCGAGCCAGTACGCGCATCCCCGCGGCATCGCGCGCGCCAGGATCGACGCCACGCGATACGCAAGATAGCTGGCCATTTCCCTCCTCTCAGGGGGCGGCCAGACTCGCGGCTTCCCGGGCCGCTTTCAACAACTCCTCGGCCTTGTAGGATGATCGAACCATCGGACCAGAAGCGACGCCCAGAAATCCCATGGCGCGGGCCTCTCGCTCATACGCGGCAAACCGCTCCGGCTCGACATATCGCGCCACGGGGCGATGAGCACGCGTGGGCTGCAGATATTGCCCCACTGTCAATAAACGAACACCGGCCTCATAGAGATCGCGCATCGCCTCGGTTATCTCCTCGTCCGTTTCTCCGAGACCCACCATCAGCCCCGATTTGACCACAGGGGGTTCGGGTCGACGCGCCGCCGCCCGCAACACAGAGAGGGATCGGCCGTAGGAGGCCTGTGGACGGATCGCCGCCTGCAGTCGCTTGACGGTCTCCAGATTGTGGTTGAAGACATCAGGCTTCGCATCGAGGACAAGGTTCAAACTGTCGAAATTGCCCTGGAAATCCGGCGTCAACACCTCGATCGTCGCGCCAGGAAGCTCGCGCCGTATCGCCAGAATCGTTTCCGCGAAAATGCCCGCCCCGCCATCCGGCAAGTCGTCGCGCGCGACGCTCGTCAGCACCACATGACGCAAATTCATGCGTCGGGCCGCCTCGGCAACCCGCCGCGGTTCATCCAGGTCCAATCCACGCGGCCGTCCGGCCGGAACCGCGCAAAAACGACAGGCCCGCGTGCAGAGATTACCCAGGAGCATCATCGTGGCCGTGCCTCGGCCCCAGCATTCGTGAATGTTCGGACACTTGGCACTTTTGCAGACGGTATGAAGCCCCAGGTCGCCCATCAGATTATGAACATGGGCAAACTCGCTCTCCGCATTCATGCGGAGACGTATCCAAGGTGGAATTCGAGGCATGGAGGCACTTTATCACCCAGGCCGAGAACTGCAACCCTCCGCCCCATTGAACAGATTGAGCGCCAATCTCTGGAATAACCAGTACTACGACCCGCCTTTATCCCAAAATGAAATCTAGCGATTGGGGAATTCCCCGTTTTAAGAATCCTCTAGCGCCTCCATCCGCACGACTGGTTTCTTCATCGGCCTTTCATTGGCCCGAGATGAAGCTGATCGATATCCTCGACTTACTGAAAGTCACGGGATCTCCGCCGTACCCTTCGTTTGATTGGATCCTGTTAGCGGCCTAACGCCGTGTTCAGCGAGATTAGTTTATGCTGAACAACTGTTCAGCGCGCTCAGTGACATGCCCGAATACGAAGTGGTCATGGCCGACTTTCCCGCGAGATTTCTGATCAGCCGCGAGATGGTCGCCTAAACCCGCTATCCTCAAGATCAAACTTTCCGTATCGGGAGCCACGGCTCCTCGACGCCATTTTTTCGCCGAGCCCAAGACGGAATTCAGCGTCGACCCTATGCTAGCGATTTGGCCGATCGGTGTGACTTTTCGGCTTCTGTCGCTTTCGAATTCCTCACGGAATTTGTCGTAGTAGGCGGCCGCGCTTGGGCCGCGAGAAGTCCCTCAATCAGGGTTTTGTTTAGAACACGCGAGACTTCATGAAATCGATGGTGGATAAATTCCCTCCGATTGAGGGTTGATTGGCATCGCCTTTTCCCAACCTCGGTCATCACGGGCGTTGTCACCATGTTGATGGCGCCCATCTTCTTTCGCCTGGTCTCTTCGGAAATTCCGCGGTCGTACCGAGAGGATCGCGGCGGCAGGTGAATCGGAATTCCGGCCCATTGGAGCCCTCCCCGCCCGATGAGGGAACTATTCACCCTGGTTAAGGACAGATGCGGAAAAGGCCAGTCAGTTCCAGGAGCAAGAACCTCCGCAACATGCTCCATCGGCGCCTGAAGCGCCGCAGCATGGGCTGTCTGTCGCCAAATCACCCATCGACTTGGAAGAAGACGATCCGGCTGCAAAAACCGAAAGCTTCTTCACCAGCCTAGATGAGCCGCAGAGCGGGCAAGCAGTCCCCCGCCAATCGGCGGACCGAACCAGCAGTTCGATTTCCTGACCGCATTCGTTGCAATGGAATTCATACAGCGGCATAGGTCATTCCTCCTTATCGGGCGAGGCAGCCACTTTCTGCGCCTCGCGAATGATCTGTTGAATCTGGGGTTGAAGATTCGCCATCAACCTTTGGTGTAGAGCCAGACTTCGCTGCATAAGTTCCCGCTGTTTTCGCACAAACGCTTCCCCAACCGGCGACTTGTAAAACTCGATCAGGCCGGTGAGTTCCTCTTCCGAAAAAAGGTTCGCATAGAGAGCCACAAACTCACCTTTGATTTTTTCCCAGGCCATTTCGCGCTCGATCAGGCTCATAATCTGCTGGCGGACCTCTCGAGTTTTTTCAAAATTTATGTTCCCAGCAAATCGCGCGGAAGCCTGCTCGAGCTGGGCCATCATCGCCTTTCGCGACATCTCCAAGCCGTTCCGGATGGACTCTTCCACATTCATCAGGTCAACCAATTCTTCGGCAAGAACGGTTTTGGATGGCGCGGTATCGGGAGCCGGCCCCGCGGCCGCGCCCATGATCAGGCAACCCACAAGCAAAACAGTTACAACCGGAATTGCGTGTTTCATGAAAGGATCTCTCAATAACTATTTAGAGCAGTGACTCCTCCAGATCAAATTCTGGGTCGACCTCGTAACTGATCTCCTCTGCGCATTATTACTTCTCAACGGACAACCGCCGCAGGGCGCCTACTGTATGCTGCTCGTGGAGCATGTTGAACGGGAGGCTACAGGCGCTACGATGGCTTATCCTATTTCGACCGATCTATTTGCGTGCTTACGTCCGGCGACCTTTTCTTTCCGAGCGCCTTGGAACAGCTTCCTTTCAATTTCTTCTTATCGAGGAAATAACGAGGTCCCCGAATCGCCAGCCTGCGTCAACGCATAAGAAACTCAGCCAGCGCGAGGTCGGGGCGCGTTTCGATCCGAATGAGCCGCTGCTGAACCGGAAGAATCCGCAAATCCTGCTTCATCGCAACGACCGCAGACGCTTCATCCGGCACCTGCAGTTTCTTCTTCGCCGCGTACTCCAAAGCCTTCTCCAGGACTTCCACGCGAAATGCCTGCGGACCCGATGTCCGCCACCAGGTAGAGCCGTTCGACCAGCCAGTCACCTTGGCACCATGGTCGGTTCGGACGATCGGCCCGGTGATCTCATTCGCCGCGGACGCTGCCCCGTATTTCTTCGCCAAACGAACCGTTTCCGACAACATGTCGGCCGTGACGAAGGGCATCGCGCCATCCACAATCGCAAGGAAAGCGGGTTTGGATTCGCCCAAAGATTGGAGAGCCGCTCGGACCATTGCATCGCGTGATCCCGCGGCCGGAATGATGGCTTTGCACTTCGAAGAGCCAAACATGCCAATCATGGCCCGTATTCGCTCAACTCGCGGCGGCGATGCTACAATCAGGACATGCTCAATTTCCGGACACCGCTCGACCGCCGAGATTGCGTACGACAAGATGGGTTGGGATTTCAAAGATAAGAACAGCGGATCGATATCTGGTCCGAATCCCGGCAGGTCGCCGCCCGCCAGAAGAATCGCCCAGGCCGATTTGTTCGCCGGTCCCGTTTTGCGGTCCCTCGATGCACTCATGGAAAGAAAAATCAATCCTTACTAAATGTTAGAATACTGTTATAAATTGGCCCGCATCGGTCAAGCTTTCAGCAGCGCGCGTAGCGAGTAAACGCAAGTTGTTGACCGATAAACAGATAGAATTATTAGCGTGAATCCTTCGGCGCGAGCTCCGCGATTCGCGACATGACCAAGGCGCCGATCCGTTCATAACGGTCCTTGGCTTCCGGCATCGATTCCCATTCAGCCGGTTGAATCGGGGAACCGAAGACAACCCGAATTTTGGCCGGCCGAATCCATTTGTGGTGTCGGGAAAGCGCTCGAAAGGTACCATCGATATAGGCCGGCACCACCGGAACGCCTGCTTTGGCGACCAGAAAACCCACTCCGGGTTTCGCGGGCTGCAACCGTCCATCAGGAGAGCGTGTGCCCTCCGGAAAAAGCCCGACGCATTCGCCGGACTTCAGCAGCGAGATCGCTTTTTTTAGCGCCGCGACATCCCCTTTATCTCGTGAGATAGGAACCGCTGCTAGTCGGAGAAGAAAAGAGCCGACCTTGGGATTGGAAAACAGCGTATCGCGCGCGAGATATCGTACAAACCGTCCTGCAGCGGCGCAGCCGAGCGCTGGGGGGTCAAGAAAACTGGCGTGATTTGCAGCGAGGAGAACGCCGCCCTCGCAGGGAATGTTGGACGCGCCCGCGACTTCAAACCGGTTGTAAAGCTTGAAGAAGGCCGTGAGAAGAAACCGGCAAATCCGATACAGGCGCGGGCTGTATTCCGGACCGGTCATGTTTCGGAGCGGACACTGCGCACCTGGTCAACCACGATGCGCGCCACCTCTTCCGCCTTCATGTGCGTCGAATCGATGATCCGGGCGCCGGCCGCAATTTGAAGGGGCGCGGTTTTGCGGGTCGAATCTTTCCGATCCCTCCTCTCCAACGATTCGCGTACGGTGTCAACCGTCGACCCTGCGGATTGCCCTGCCAACTCCAGATGACGGCGGCGGGCGCGCTCTTCCGGGTCGGCGTCGAGATAAAATTTATGCGGCGTGTCCGGAAAGACGACGCTCCCGATATCCCGTCCTTCCATCACAACGGGGCCAAATCGTGTCGTTTGCCGGAGCAGGTCTACGATTCGCGCACGCACCTCGGGAATCGCCGCTACGTCGCTGACTCGTTCCTGCACCGGGAGTGAACGGATCTGGGGACCTGGATCTTCTCCATCCAAGGTGAATCGGACCGCGCCGTCTTCGATGAAAAAGTCGAATCGAACGCGGTTTGCCAGCTTGGCGACCTCCTCCGGATTTCCCGTATCCACCCCTTCTCGAAGGCATTTCCAAGTCAATCCACGATAGAGGGAGCCGGAATCCACATACAGAAACCCCAATTCCCGAGCGGAGAGCCGCGCGACCGTTGATTTCCCGGACGCCGACGGCCCGTCAATCGCAACGGCAATCACCCGGTCACTCAACATGCCCGCCCAGCGACCGGTAATCCTGCCAGAAGGTTGGATATGACGTGCTCACGCACGCTACGTTTGAAATGACCGTTTTTTCCGCGGCGAATCCCGCCAAAATCGACATCGCCATCGCGATGCGATGGTCGCCATAGCTGCGGAGCGCGCCCGAAGGCTTGAGCAAGGCGGGACCACGGACTCTCATTCCATCAGGCGTTTCCTCAACCTCCACGCCCATCAGACGGAGGTTCGCCGCCATTGTCGCAATGCGGTCCGATTCTTTGACACGCAATTCGGCTGCGTCGCGGATGACGGTCTCGCCCTCGGAAAGCGCACCGAGAACGGCGACAAGGGGCAATTCGTCGATTAAGTTTGGAATTTCAGCGCCACCCACCTCAACCGCTCGGAGCGAGCCGCCCGTCACTTCGATATCCCCATAGGGCTCGCCCGCGTCTGAACCTGATGCCGGATAGGTGCGTACGTTTGCGCCAGCCCGCGCGAGCACATCCAAGAGGGCCGTCCGCCGAGGATTAAGCCCCACGTTTCGGATCACCACCCGCGAACCCTCTCGTGCCGCAGCCGCCACGAGCCAGAACGCCGCCGATGAAAAATCGCCCGGCACGTCAAAGGAACGCGCCTGAATGGCCGGTCCCTTTTTGCCGAACCCGGTCAACGTCATGTGGTCTCCCACAACCGTCAGCGGCAGACCGAGCATCTTGAACAACCGCTCCGTATGATCCCGCGTGGGAAGGGGCTCCGTAATGGATGTGGTGCCCTCCGCGTACAGGGCGGCCAGCAGGATGCACGACTTGACCTGGGCGGACGCCACCGGAAGCACGTAATCAATGGCCTTCAGCTCGGCCCCCATAATCCGGATCGGCGCCGTGCCCCGCTCGCCGGTCAGCTCGACCTTTGCGCCCATCTTTTCGAGGGGGTCCTTGATTCGCGCCATCGGACGGTTACGCAGGGATTCGTCACCCGTGAGCTCGAAGACCCCCGACTGCCCTGCCAGCAGACCGGCAAGCAGCCGGATCGTGGTTCCCGAATTGCCGACGTCCAACACGCCGGCGGGCTGAATCAGCTTTCCGCCCGTGCCATGGATGTGAAGCGCACCTGTTTGATCAAAGAACGAGCGCGCGCCGAGCGCCTCCATGGCGCGCAGCGTGTTAAGGCAATCCTCGCTTTGCAAAAAGTTGCGCACTTCTGACTCGCCTTTCGCAATCGAGGCGAGCATCGCGACGCGGTGCGAAATGCTTTTATCGCCGGCAACCTCAATCTCCCCTTGCAGGGGCTTGGAAGGTCCGACGATCACATTCTGGGAAATTTGACTCATACTCGTTCCTTTGAAAGGGCCCGGCGGGCCAGGAGGCGGCGCCGCGCTTCGCGCCCTCGTTCCAAAACCTGCAAAACAGCCCCATCATCACCCGATTCCAGAGCGCCGATCAAGTGGTTCAATTCTTCTCCGAATGCCCGCAATTCTACCGCCAAATTCGAACGATTTGTGCGAACGATATCCAACCAGACCTCCGGAGAGCCTTCGGCCACCCGCGTCGTGTCTGCAAATCCCCGCCCGCAAAAGGCGCCGAGGTCCCGCCGCCCACCCGCTCGTCCCACCGTGGCGGCCAGAAGCGACGCAACCATGTGCGGTAGATGGCTCGTACGCGCAAGGACTCGATCATGCGACGCGCTGTCGATCCGCAGGCAGCTCGCACCGAGAGCCCTCCAAAACGAGCGAACTCGGGACAAGGCGGCACCCGCTGATTGACGCGTGGCGGTCAAAAGCACAACCGCTCCCTCATAGAGATCGGGCCGCGCCGCTTCGATCCCCTGCTGCTCGGAACCGGCTACCGGATGGCTCCCGACAAATCGGGCGCCCGTTCCGCGGAGGATCTTCGGCACCTCCCGGTCCACCTGCTCCCGCGTGCTTGCCACGTCCGTCACCACGGATCCCGCCCGGAAACCAGGCCGCGCCTCCCGGACCAGCCGGATGATCGTCTCTACCGGAGCACAAAAAACCGATAAGTCCGCCTCTTGAACGGCTTCGGCCGGGCCGGAAGCGAGGCGGTCAACCGCGCCGCGGCGCAGCGCCAAGCGGGCGCGTTCCGGGGTTCGCGTGTAGCCCACGATTTCCCACGGCAGGCCGCGGGCCTTCGCGGCGAGTCCGATCGAGCCGCCCATCAGACCCAGCCCGATGATCGCGACCCGCCGCATCGCCGGCTACACCGTCCTCCCGATCGCTGCGGCAACGCCGCGGGCGCCTTCCATCAGGCGGCGAAATTGCTCGGGATTGATCGTCTGGGCGCCGTCAGAAGTCGCCTTTTGGGGTTCTGGATGCATCTCCACCAACAGGAGGTCGGCGCCGCAGGCAACACCCGCCAAGGCCATTGGAACCACAAACTCCGCGATTCCTATGCCGTGGCTTGGATCCACCGCCACCGGCAGATGCGAAAGCTTCTTGAGGACCGGCACCGCGTTGAGATCCAGTGTGTTCCTCGTCGCCTTCTCAAAGGTCCGAATGCCCCGCTCACACAGGATGACCCGGTCATTCCCCTGGCTCAAAATATACTCCGCACTCATCAGCAGTTCCTCGACGGTGCCGGCGATGCCCCGCTTGAGCAACACAGGCGTCCGGGTGCGGCCCACCGCCTTTAGCAGAGAAAAGTTCTGGGTGTTCCGCGCGCCGATCTGAACCACATCCGCCAACTCCGCCACCATTTCGACATCGCGCGTGTCCATGACTTCCGTGACAAACGGCAGACCGGTCTCCCGTCGGATCTCCGCTAAAATGCGCAACCCTTCAACGCCCAGCCCCTGGAACGCGTAGGGCGAGGTTCGCGGCTTGAAAGCGCCAGCTCGCAGCATACGCGCGCCACAAGCGATAAGGTGACGGGCGGTCTCCAGCATGACCTCCGGCTTTTCGACCGAACATGGACCGCCGACAACGATCACCTGATCTCCGCCGATCACCACCGGCTCGCCGCCAGGTTTTCCCCACGGGATCACAATATTCGTTGACGCGGGCCGAAATTCCCGGCTCGCTAGCTTGTACGGCTTCTGAATTCGCAGTACTGACTCCACACCCGGGAAGACGTCGAGCGGCTTGTTTGCAATGAGGGATTCATCGCCGATGACCCCGATCACCGTGCGTTCGGTCCCCTTGCTGGTCTGCGGGCGAAGACCCCAATCCCGGATGTTTTGCTCGATTTCCGCGATTTGTTCGGCCGTCGCATCAGGTTTCAAGACGATGATCATATTCGTTGCATCCCTTATCAGCAGCGGGCCGGACGCGGTCAGGCGGGCAGATTCCGAACGGCCGCCAAAGCGTCAAGAAACCGCTCATTTTCATCGCGCGTGCCAACGCTCACCCGGATGTAGTCCGGCAAGCCATACCCGTCCACCGGGCGAACAATTACCCGTTGCCGAAGCAGAGCTTCAAAATATCGTCGCCCGTTCCCGACCTTCACAAGCAGAAAATTCGCCGCTGACGGCACGTATTCGAATCCCATCTCCGCGAGGCCCTGGCACAATTGGTCGAGGCCCTCCTGCACCATCTCGCGGGTCCGGCGGATGTGATCCTCGTCGTCTAGCGCCGCCAGCGCCGCCGCCTGTGCCATCGCATTCACATTGAACGGCTGCCGAACGCGATTCAGAAGGTCAATCCCGTCAGGCGGCGCGATCGCGTAACCGATTCGGAGGCCCGCGAGCCCGTGGGCTTTGGAAAATGTCCTCAGCACGAACACATTCCGGCCCGTGCGCACGTGGCGTATGCTGTCCGGCTGAAGCCGCGGCGGGAGCAGCTCGAGGTAAGCCTCGTCCACAACCGCCGCCACATGCGCCGGCAATCTCTCGAGAAATCGGTCCAGTGCGGCCGGCTCAACAAACGTGCCGGTGGGATTGTTGGGGTTGGCTATGAAAACCAAGCGCGTGTCGGGCCGGATGGCAGCCAGCATGGCATCCAGGTCATGCCCGAGGTTTCGCGCCGGCGTTTCAATGGCCTCCGCCTGGTATAGCGCGGCCACCAGCTTGTAGATAATGAAGGCCTTCTCGGACATCACGGCGCTGACGCCGGGTTCGAGAAATGCGTGGCCGAGGAGCGCGAGGATCTCATTGCTGCCATGTCCAATAAATACTTCGTTCCGTGAGACGCCGAATTTCTTTGCGATCGCCTCCCGCAGGTAATACGAGTCGCCGTCCGGGTAGAGGTGCATTCGCTCGGCTGCGAGGCGCATGGCCTCCAGGGCGCGCGGGGATGGGCCAAGCGCATTTTCGTTCGAGGCGAGCTTCACGATGGACAATGGATCGCCGAGGCCCAGCTCGCGAGCGACCTCCTCGATCGGTTTTCCCGGCTGGTATGTCTCGAGCGAGCCAACCCACGGTTTGGCGATGTCTCTGAGCTTCACGTTGTCCCCTTATCCGCCGAGCCGCGACCCGAAATCGGCCCGCGCTCGGCGCCCAGTTGCGGCGCATCGTTCCGAACCAAGATGCATATGCCCTTGCCGACCCGGGCGCAGACTCGGAGCCGTCCCGCCTGCAGATCGGCACAGGCGGCAGGGAGATCCGGTTCCGTCATGCAGAGGGCGTCCCATCGCCGCCGGCGAATACCTTCCACGGCTTTTGACGGCTGGTCGACATAACAGAGCTTGGCGCTGGCCCCGAAGTGGTTGCGCGCGGCCTCCGCCGCCGGGCTGCCAGGTGCGCCGGCGACGCCAATCTTCAAGGGCCCCTCGACAGCAAGAGCCGCCGACATGATTTCCCGATAAATCGCCTCAAGGGCGCGGTCGTCCATCGGCCCGCGGTTCAGCTCCCGAATTCGCGCGAGTACGGCCTGTTCTCGCTCCGGCACATAAAGGGCCCCACCGTTGGCCCGCTTGATCTCGCCGATCTGTCGGGCGACCCTACACCGCTCGTTGAGTAAAGCGACAATCTCAGCATCGAGGGCGTCGATCCGCCGGCGCAACGCCTCCATGCGGCTGTCACTGGTCGCCGAGCCGCCGCCGGCGGAGGACTTGTGGGCCGACTTTCTGACCGGTCGCCGCTTCATCGCGGTGAATCGGTTTCCTCCTTTTCGATCCCTGTAGAACCGCTGCCGCCGGCAGAGTCACCGCCATAGCTGAGGTCTGCGGGGTCCGTATGGTGCCCCGAGCTGCTGCCCATCGTATCGACGGAGATTTCAGGGGCATCGGCTGCCGTGTTTGAGGCGCCAGCTACCGACGGCTCCAATTCAAGCTCGGGCGATTCACCGGCTGATGCCGCTTGCTCCGGCCCTTCAATGGCGTCGCGGGCCTTTTGTTCAGCCTCCATCCGCCGCAATTCATCAATCCCGGGCAGATCCCGGATGTCCTTGAGCCCGAAGTACTCCAGGAATTTCTGAGTCGTCCCAAAAAGCCAGGGTCGGCCCGGCAATTCGCTGCGGCCGGTAATCCTGACAAGTTGCATGTCCATCAGGTTTCGAAGAATCGCGTCCACTGCGACGCCCCGCACCGCTTCAATCTCCGCCCGCGTGCACGGCTGGCGATAGGCGATAACGGCCAGTGTTTCCAGCGCCGGACGGCTAAGGCGGTTCGGCCGGCCCTTTTGCAACTGCGCGCGCAGCCAAGGGCCGCATGCCGGATCATTCTCCATCCGAAAGCCGGAGGCGATCTCGTTGATGACGATCCCGAGCCGCGCTTCGCGAAGCTGCTCGCGAACCTCCATAATGACCCGAAGGATGTCCTCCTCTGAAAGTTCGGCAAAATCCCGGTAACTCCCTCCTCGCTCTTCCGCGACCTGACGAAGGCAGCGGCGAATCTCACCGGCTCCTATCGGTCCTTTCGCCGCGAAGAGGAGCGCGCCGATAATCTGTCGAAGTTCTGGCAACACGGTTGCGCCCGTCACGTCACATCTCCTTGCTCATGCTGCATCCGCCGCGACCAGTTCGATCTCGCCAAAGGCGTGTTCCTGGCGGGCGCGGATCACCTTGAGGCGGATCAGCTCCAAAACCGCCAGGAACGTGCAGATCATCTCATACCGGCTCCGCATCCGCCCTAGCAATTCGCCGAGCTGGAGGGAAGGACGCTCTTTCATCAACCGGCTCAGCTCATCGATTTTTTCGGCTACGGTATACTGCTCCTGGAAAATTTCCGCGACGTTTTCATTGGGGGCTTTTTTCAGCGCCTCCGTGAATGCGCTGATCAGGTCAAAAATGCTGACATCCCGCAGCGCGACGTCCGGCGCCGGACCGAGCTCGACATGCTCCCCCTCCCGCGCGAACACATCCTCGCGCTGCAGCGCCAGTTTCTCAAGATGGAGCGCAGCGTCCTTGAATTTTTTGTACTCAAGAAGCTGCCGCACCAAGTCCCACCGCGGGTCTTCTTCATCCGCCTCGAGTTCGGGACGCTCCTCGACGGGCAGCAGCATCCGGCTTTTGATCAGCATCAGTGTCGCGGCCATGACGAGGAACTCTCCCGCGATGTTGAGGTCGAGCATCTGCATCGCCTCAAGATATTGCATGTACTGGCGGGTAATGTGCTCGATCGGAATGTTGTAAATGTCGAGCTCATCCCGCTTGATCAGGTAGAGCAGCAGGTCCAGCGGCCCTTCAAAGACGTCGAGCCGGACGTGGTATTCCTCGCGGGTGGTCATGCGCTAATCAAGTCCCGCCGCCGCGCGCGCCTTCGCGAGGGTCGCCCGGGCTTCCGCGCGCGCGCGTTCCGCGCCTCGACGCAGCACCTGCTCCACATAATCCAAATTGGCCGCCAGCTCCGCTCGACGGGCTCGCAGCGGCGCGAAGTGCGCCTCAAACTTCTCGACAAGCGCCTTCTTGACCTCGCCATAGCCCAGGCCGCCCGCGCGATATCGGTCTGCCATCGTTTCGCGCTCATCCGGCGTGGCAAATAGCTTAAAGAGCGCGAATACGTTGCAGGTCTCCGGATCCTTGGGATCCGCCACGGTCTTGCTGTCGGTCACGATCCGCATGATGCGGGCTCGAACCTCCTTAGGGTCACCGAAAATATCGATGGTATTCCCATAGGATTTCGACATTTTTTGCCCATCAATCCCGGGCACCACTGCCACTTCCTCGCGGATCTGCGCATCCGGAATACGGAAAACATCCCCGAAGACATTATTAAATTTTATCGCAATGTCCCGGGTCACCTCGACGTGCTGTTTCTGGTCGCGACCGACCGGCACAATATCCGCCTGCACGCTCAAAATGTCGGCAGCCATGAGGACGGGATAGGCAAACAATCCGTGAGAGGGCGAAATCCCTTTGGCGATTTTGTCCTTGTAGGAATGGCAACGCTCTAGCAGGCCCATCGGCGTGACCACCGACAACAGCCATGCCAGCTCCGTAACCTCCGGGACATCGCTCTGCCGATAGAAAGTGGCCCGCTCGGGATCCAGGCCGCAGGCCAGAAAATCGAGCGCGACGTCCATCGTACCCTGCCGCAGTGCCGTGGCGTTGTTCACCGTCGTCAGCGCGTGGTAATTGGCGATGAAATAAAACGCCTCCCCCTGCGACTGCAGTTCGATCGCCGGCCGCATCATCCCGAAATAGTTGCCGAGATGAAGCCGGCCGGAAGGTTGTATGCCGGACAATATGCGCATAAGCAAACTTTGAAATCCGCGTCTTGTAGCGCAGTGCCGCGCAACCAATCAAGCCGGACTGTCGGGGCTGCGCGCGCCTTCGTCTCCAGCAGTGGCTTGAAATTCCAGGTGTTCCCGCTTAACGATTGACCCCATGAACGCGCACCCCCCTCCCCTGCCACATCCGCCCCCGACGAATCGCAGGTCATCTCGAATCGGTTGTTGGGTCGCCGGAATCCTGGGGCTGCTGCTGCTCGTGGCGGGCTTGATTGCCATTTTGAGTTTGGCCTCCGCACTGGAGCAGAAGATTGCACTGCGCAATCCCATCCACGACCGGGCGGTGGACGAATTCCCCGCTCTGAAGGAGATCTGGTCCTACGGCAATGGCGAGACAAAGGTCGCACGCATCGCGGTCGAGGGGCTGATCCTCCGCGAAGTGGAAGACGGGTTGTTCGGACCGACGTTGAATATGGTCGACTCGGTCCTCGCGCAAATTCGCGCAGCCAAGGCGGATCCGGATGTTAGAGCGATCCTCCTCGAGGTGGACTCCCCTGGAGGCGGCATCACCGCGAGCGACGAAATCTACCGAGCCCTGGTGGATTTCCGCGAAAGCGGAACAAATCGTGTTGTTGTGATCTTCATGCGCGACCTGGCCGCATCGGGCGGCTACTACATTTCCATGGCCGGCGACTGGCTCATCGCACAGCCGACCACTGTCCTCGGATCCATCGGCGTGATCATGCAGACCGTCAACATCAAGGGCTTGAGTGAAAAACTCGGAATCCGGGACGTGACCATCAAATCCGGGCCCAACAAGGACCTGCTCAATCCGTTCGAGGAGGTCGACCCGGCCCAGCGTCGGCTGGTTCAGGAAATGATCGATGACATGTTCGAACACTTTCTCGGGATCGTCGCGCAAAATCGGTCCCGAATCCCCGCCGACCAGCTCCGAACTCTAGCGGATGGCCGTCTATTTGTGGCGCCCCGCGCACTCGAGCTGGGCTTGGTGGACCAGATCGGATACTGGGAAGACGTGATGGCTAAAACCGCCGAACTGCTTGGCGTGCCCGAAATCAAGGTCATCCGGTATGAGGAGCCTCTTCACCTGTGGGGCTGGCTGATGAGCGTCCGCAAACCGATCCATCCAACGGCATGGATTCGGGAGCTGATGGCAAGTCCGAAATTCCTTTACCTCTGGGCGCCCTGATTCGTCAGCGGGTCGAGGCCGCCTTATTGAGCGCTGCAACCGTCACGCGGCCCTCGTAAAGCGCCTTCCCAACGATAGCGCCAACAAGGTTGGCGCGGCCCAGTGCCTTGAGGGACAACACATCCGCGACGGAGCTGATGCCGCCGGACGCAATGACGCGCGCCTTTACGGCCATGCAGATTTCATCCACCGCCAGCGTATTCGTTCCCCGCAGCGTGCCGTCCACCGCCGTATCGGTAGTGATGATCGTCTGAGCACCCAGTTCATCCGCCCGCCTGGCCAGCTCGACGGCGCGGACGTTCGTGGTCTCCGTCCATCCTTTGATCTGGACCAGCCCGCCGCGGGCATCGATGCCGATGGCAATTTTTTTGCCATATCGTTCGATCAGTTTTCGCACCTCGTCCGGCGCGGCCCAAGCCCGGGTCCCGATGACTACGCGGGAAGCGCCAGCGTCGAGCAGCCGGGCGACATCTTCATCGGTCCGAAGCCCACCGCCCACCTGCACCGGAATCGTCACCGCCCGGATAATCCGCGCAATGATCTCATGCTGGACTGAGCGCCCCTCAAACGCGCCATCCAGATCGACCACGTGCAGCGCCTTGGCCCCTTCGCTCTCCCAATGTTTCGCCATGCCGACCGGGTCGTTGCTGTACACCGTCGCGTGATCCGAGCGGCCCTGCATCAGCCGGACGCAGTGCCCTGCCCGAATGTCAATCGCGGGATAAATGATGAATACGTTCATCGAGGCGCCGTCCTCTCATAGGCCCAGTCCGCAAAATTTTGCAACAGCGCGAGACCGACCTTCTGGCTTTTTTCGGGGTGAAATTGGATCGCGAGGACATTGTCCCGCCACACGGCCGCCGCGAAGGGCCCGCCATAGTCCGCAACTCCCGCCACTTCGTCCCCGCCGGCCTCCGCGCGGTAGGAGTGGACAAAATAGAAATACGATTCGTCGGGAATCCCTGCGAACAAGGGGCAATCCGGCTTTACCTGCCGAACACTGTTCCAGCCGATCTGAGGCACCTTGAGGTCCGGCCGCTCCGGAAAACGCCGCACCACGCCTCGGAAAATGCCCAAACCAGGAACGCCCGGGGACTCCTCGCTGCCCTCGTAGAGCGCTTGAAGCCCCACGCAAATGCCGAGAAATGGCCGGCCCTCCATAATCCAGGACCGAACTGGCCCCTCGAATCCCCGCGCGCGCAGTTTGGCGAGACAGTCGCCGAATGCGCCGACACCTGGCAGGACCATTGCCGAAATACCTCGCAGCGCTGAGGGCTCCGCCACAACCCGTGCGGGAATTTCGAGAAACCGAAAGGCGTTTGTCACGCTGCCGAGGTTTCCAGCCTCGTAGTCCAGAATGCCAATCACCGCTGGGTCCTCCCCGCGCATGCTCCGACGGAGTAATTTCCATTGTATGGAAAAAATTTTTTCGAAGTTTCCATGCTATGGAAATTTCATCCCATACAAAAAACGACCTCGCGCCTCCCTCTCGCCACGCTTCAGAGCCGGCCCTTGCTCGAGGGAACACCTTTTACACGTGGGTTGAGGGTCACCGCCTGCAAGAGGGCTCTCGCCACCCCTTTGAAGACGCTCTCGAGCGCGTGATGCGGCTCCTGACCGTAAAGCTGGGCAATATGTAGGTTCATCCGGCCCTGCGTGGCAAAGGCCCGAAAAAATTCCTCCATTAGATCCACGTCAAAATCCCGAATTTTCCGCTTCTTCGTGGCGAGCGAGTAGACCAGATACGGCCGTCCGCCGAGGTCGATCGCGACCTGGCAGAGCGATTCGTCCATCGGCACAAGACTCCATCCGTAGCGGTTGATGCCGGCTCGATCGCCTAAAGCCCGGTCGAGCGCCTCTCCAAGCGCAAGGCCGACGTCCTCGACCGTGTGGTGGTAATCCACCTCCAGGTCGCCTTTCGCCTCGATGCGGAGGTCGATCAACGAATGCTTGGCCAGCAGGTCCAGCATGTGGTCGAGGAACGGAATGCCTGTTTGGTTCTTGGCGCGCCCCTCGCCGTCCAAATCCAGCTCGACGAGGATGTCAGTCTCCCGGGTCTTGCGCGCGATTTGCGCCGTGCGTTTTTTCATAGCGGCTGATAGTATGCGGAGCTGGAAAAATTGGAAGACGCAACGAGGCGTTCCCTCAGCCTCCGTCTTTTTTTCTCCCGCTTGCCGGCATGAAACAAGAAATCGAGCGAAAATTCCTCGTCCGCAGCCCGTCGTGGCGGGCCGCCGCGATTTCCGCCGTCCGGATCCTCCAAGGGTATTTGTGCGGCGATCCGGATCGCACGGTCCGCGTTCGGATGGCGGGAGCCTCGGCATGGATCACGATCAAGGGACGCAGCCACGGCGCGGCGCGCGCGGAGTTCGAATATCCGATCCCTGTCGAGGAGGCCCGCTTCTTGCTCGAGCATATCTGTTTGCCCGGCCGGATTGAAAAGACTCGCCATGTCGTTCCCTGCGGCGGGCTCCTGTTCGAGGTCGATGAATTCCACGGCGAGAATGTCGGTCTGATCCTCGCCGAAGTGGAACTGCCGGCAACGGAAACGGAGATCGAGCGGCCAGAGTGGCTGGGCGAGGAGGTGACCGGCGACGAACGATTTTATAACGCCTACCTCGCGCGCCATCCCTACTCGACCTGGAAATAGCGCGCCACGGGAAAGTGTTTGCCATCGGGCGCACCCAGCGGGCCGGCTGTGCCGGGCAAAAGGGTACCTTCCGGCGACTCACCTGCGTTTCCGAGCCGGCCGAAGCCGGGACTTCTTAGAGCCTCGCGCCGCCCGATCAGGCGCGGATGATCGCGAGGACCTCGTCCCTCCGCCGTTGCATCTCGTCCGGTGTCTTCGCCTCGAGATTCAGGCGCACCAGAGGCTCCGTGTTTGATGCTCGAACATTGAACCACCACGTGTCGAACTCGACGGAAAGCCCGTCCAGTTCGATCACGCGCCCGTGCGCGCCGTATTTTTCACGGAGGCGAGTCAGCACGGCCTGCGTGTCGCTCACTTTCGAATTGATTTCGCCGCTGGCATAATACCGCCGAATCGGCCGGATCAGTTCGGAGAGGGGCCGGTCCGAGTGGGAGATCAGGTTGCAAACGTAGATCGCCGCCAGCGCCGAGCTCTCGGTGTAAAAGTTTTCCTTGAAGTAATAGTGCCCCGACAGTTCCCCCGCAAAGACGGCATCGACCTCGCGCATCTGCTGTTTGATAAATGCATGCCCTACGCGAGACATCATGGGGCGACCACCGTGTTCCTGGATCACTTCTTTGACCGCCCAACTAGAGCGAAGGTCGTAAAAGATCGGAGAACCTGGCGCATTCCGGAGCATCTCCTGCGCGATGAGCGCCGTAATCATGTCGCTGGACACGACCCGGCCCGTCTCGTCCATGAAGCCGACCCGATCGGCATCTCCGTCAAAATACAAGGCGACGTCATAGCGGGATGTTTGAATCTTGTGGCGCAAGGGTTCCCACGTTTCCTCGTGGAGCGGGTTGGCCTCGTGGTTGGGGAAGGTGCCGTCCAGTGTGTCAAACAACGGGTCGATCGAGAGGTTGGGCAGGCCCTGCAACACGCGGCCTTCGAGGATGCCCATGCCGTTCGCGTAATCGATTGCAACGCGGAGCGGGCGCTTGAAATTAGCAAAGGAACGGATGCGCTCGACGTAAGCCGGGATGATGTCATAGGTGCTGAGCGAGCCGCGGCGGGAAGGCGCCGGAAACTGGCCCGAGGCGACGATTTTTTCGAGTTCCTTGATGCCCGTCGCGCCGCTGATCGGAATCGCCTTTTCGCGGCAAAGCTTGAAGCCGTTCCACTCGCCAGGATTGTGCGAGGCCGTGATCATGATGCTCGCATCCGCTCCGAGCTTCCCATTGGCATAATAAGACATCGGGGTCGAGACGAGTCCGAGGTCGATGACATCCGCACCCTGCTCCATCAACCCCTCAGCCAGCGCGCGGAACAGCGGTTCCGAATGCGGCCGCATGTCGCGCCCGACGATCACCGTTTTGCAACGCAGGAAGGTTACAAATGCCCGGCCGATCTTTCTCGCGATTTCATCGGTCAGAGTTTCCCCATAGATGCCGCGAATGTCGTAGGCTTTGAAAATGCTTGCCATCCGATACCTCCTTTTGGTGATGCGTCGACCGCCTTTTAGGATGGAAGGTATCGTTGAACGATTTTTTTGAATTCTTCAAGTTGTGAATCCACCCAGGAACGCGGTCTGGTAAGCATTTCGGCGAGCTGTTCCGCGACGGCGGGCGCGGCCTCGAGGGCGGCCCGGGCATCCAGAAACAGCGCCCGCGTACGACGGGCCAGCACATCCTCCACCGTGCGGGCCATTTCGCGCTGCACCGCCCACAAAACCTGTGAGAAACAGTAGGGCAGCCGCGGGTGGATGGGCGCCGCGAGATTTTGTTGGGCCGATTCCAACTTTTCGATCTCCGAAGACTCCGTTCCGTAGTCCGCAAGCCGACCTGGTTCGGGCGCCATGGCTGGCGCGCCCAAAAGGGGAATATCGGCGGAGGCGGGCTCCCGCTTGGGCAGGCCGGCTGATTCGGCCGCCCGCGTCACGACGTCCTCGCCCATCCGTCGGTAGGTGGTCCATTTCCCTCCCACGATCGTCACCAGCCCGGACGGCGAGACTTCGATGTAATGTTCCCGCGACAGCGCGGCCGTCGGCGCGCCTTTTCGCGACCCGAAAAGCGGGCGGAGGCCGGCGAACATGCTCAGCACGTCATCGCGGGTCGGCGCGCGGGCGAGATAGCGCGCCGCGTGGCGGAGGAGGTAATCGACCTCCTCGTCCAGCGGGACCGGCTCGAGTACGGCGCGGCGAACCGGCGTATCGGTCGTGCCAATCAACGCACGCCCTTTCCACGGCACGGCAAAAAGCACCCGGCCGTCCTCGGTGTGTGGCACCATGATCGCGTCATCGCCGGGCAGGAACGACCGGTCGAGAACGAGGTGCACGCCCTGGCTGGGCGACGCCAGCGGCTGCGCGCCGCGGCAGTCCAACCGGCGGATGCGGTCCGCAAAAACGCCCGTCGCGTTGATGACGACCCGGGCGCGGATTTCGTACACTGGCTTGGCAGGATCCTCTTCATCTCGCACCACGGCGCCGCAAATGCGGCCGCGGCGTTTGAGCAGACGAATCGCGCGAGCATAATTTAGCGGCACTCCGCCGAGGGCGTGGAGCGTCCGCGCCAGCACAATTGCAAGGCGGGCGTCGTCAAATTGCGCGTCGTGGTAAACCACGCCCCCGAGCAGACCCTCTGCGCGAACTGTCGGAATGCGGGCCAGCGTCTCGCGCTTCGAAAGTCGGCGGGATGGCGCAAGGCCAAGATCGCCCGCCAGAGCATCATAGAGTTTGAAACCGAACCCGTAAAAGGGCCCCTCCCACCATGCGTAGAGCGGCACGACGAATCCGAGGTCGCGCACCAGATGTGGCGCGAGACGCCGCAGCAGGCCTCGCTCGTGCAGCGCCTCCCTGACAAGGGCAATGTTGCCTTGGCGCAGGTAGCGGACGCCCCCGTGAATGAGTTTGGTGCTCCGGCTCGAGGTGCCCTTCGCAAAGTCGTGCTGTTCCACGAGAACCGTGGCATAGCCGCGGGCGGCAGCATCGACCGCGGCGCCCAACCCCGCGGCGCCGCCGCCAATTACGAGGACATCCCATTCCGTCGGCTCGCCGCGAATCCGGCGAATCGCCTCCTCCCGATTCACTGCCCGACCCCGCCGCCTGCCCGCGCCCATCCCAGCGAACGCCGAACAGCCTCGGCCCATCGCTCCCGCGCCCTACGAGATGCCGCGGCAGGCTGCAGGGGGCGGAACCGGCGATCCAACGCCCAGATCCGTTCCAGTTCCTGCAGATTGCGCCAAAATCCAACTGCCAACGCCGCCAGCATCGCCGCGCCGAGCGCCGTCGTTTCACGAACGGCCGGCCGAACGACGGGCACCCGCGCCAGATCCGCCTGGATTTGCATCAGCAGGTTGTTCTCCGATGCACCGCCATCCACCCGCACCTCGCGAAGGGTCAACCGCGCATCTCTCCGCATTGCATCCAGCACATCTGCCGATTGGTGCGCGATGGCTTCGAGCGTCGCGCGCGCGAGATGCGCAGCCGAGGTTCCTCTCGTGATGCCCACCACCGTCCCGCGCGCATACGGATCCCAGTAGGGCGCTCCCAGACCGGTAAATGCAGGCACTAGGACGACGCCGCCCGAATCGGGCACGCTCGCCGCCAGCGGCTCGATGTCGGCTGACCGCTGAATGAGCCGCAGACCATCACGCAACCATTGGACTGCGGCGCCCCCAATAAACACACTGCCCTCGAGCGCGTAGGTCATCTCGCCCTTCAATCGCCAGGCGACCGTGGTGAGCAGCCGGTTGCGCGAAAACACGGGCCGGGTCCCGGTGTTCATCAGCATGAACAAGCCGGTGCCATACGTGTTTTTCACGAGGCCCGGCCGAATCCCCAACTGGCCGAACAACGCCGCCTGCTGGTCGCCGGCGATGCCCGCAATCGGGATTTCGGCGCCAAACCACCGCTTGGAAACGACCCCCACGACCTCGCTCGAATCCCGCACGGCAGGAAGCATCGGGGCCGGCACGCCGAAAAGGCGCAAGAGCGCAGCATCCCACCGACCTGTGCGGATGTTGAACAGCAGCGTCCGGCTGGCGTTCGACGCGTCAGTCACATGCAATCCGCCTTCGGTCAACTGGTGAACCAGCCAAGAATCGACCGTGCCAAACGCCACGCGTCCATTTTCCGCGTCGCGGCGCAATTTTTTCGAGTGGTCCAGCATCCATGTGACCTTGGTGGCCGAGAAATACGGGTCAAGTCTCAGGCCTGTCTTCCGCGCAATGGACGGCTCCAACCCACGACGGCGGAGACGTTCACACAGTTCGGCCGTCCGCCGGTCCTGCCAAACGATGGCGCGATGAACCGGTCGCCCGCTAGAGCGGTCCCAGAGGATCGCGGTCTCGCGCTGGTTGGTGACGCCGATCGCTGCAATATCTCGCGGGTTCAGTCCAGCCTCGCGAATCGCCCTTTTGGCGCAATCCAGTTGCGATTCCCAAATGTCCATGGCGTCGTGCTCGACCCAGCCCGGCTGGGGGTAGTGTTGGGGAAATTCGCGCTGCGACGCGCCGATCACTCGGCCCGACTTGTCGAAGAGTATGGCTCGAGAACTCGTCGTCCCTTGATCCAGCGCCAAAACCGCCTTCATCGCTCATCCTCCTGGCCGGAGTCTGTCATAAGCGCGGCCGGCGCGCGATGCTCTTTTGCGCGGACTTGCCATCGAGGGGCCTGCGATTGACGATTCCTTCATGACGACCGTTCGTCGTTCCGTGAAATTGATCGCGGTTGCGTCCGCCGTGTTAGCTGCAGCCGTGCGGTGCTTATATTTTGCGGACTTCGCTGAGTCCTCTCTCGCCAACCCTGGCGCCGGCGGCCATGACCGAGCCCTCTATCACAGGGCCGCGCAGGAACCTTTTTTTCCGGACCGCGCTTTCGACCACATGCCGCTCTACCCGTGGGCGCTGCGCCTTATTTATCTCGCGACAGGACCCCGAGCGGAAAACGCCGCGTATTTCGGCATCGCGTGTGACGCGGCGACCGCCGCGCTCATCGCGCTGACGGCCGCGCGGCTCGGTGCGATCCCGCCCGTGGCCGCCCTCGCGAGCCTGCTTTACGCCATGTATCCCGTCGCAATTGCGTACTCGGTTCAGACCATGCCCAACACGCTGAACGCATTCGCCACGGCCCTCTTCGCCTGGATCTCGCTCCGCTTCAAACGCCAACGCACGGCGAGCTGGCTGGGTCTCGGGCTGCTGGCGGGAACATCCGCGCTCGGCTGGGCAGCCTGGCTTTTGATGGCGCCCGCGTGGGCGCTGGCCGAGGCGCTCTCGGCGCGGGAGCGGAGCATTCCATTGCGCCATCTCCTGGCGTTCGCTCTCGCATTCGCCGGCCCGATCGCGGTTGTTGCCGTTCACAACGCGCGCATCGAAGGGCAGTTCGTCGGACTCACCACGCATAGCGGCTTCAATTTCTACATGGGGAACCACGAGCGAGCCACCGGCCACCCGGTTCGGGTCCGAAACTTTCGAATGACCGCTGGGGCCCTCCTCGAGGACGCTCACCGCGCTGCGGAGGAGGCTGTCGGACGCAAGCTGTCTCGCGCGGAAAGTTCCGCGTGGTGGAGTGAACAGGCGATGAAATTTTGGCGAGAACGGCCGGCAGACGCGCTGCGTTTGGCGCTGCGCAAAGCTGTCCTCGTGTTCCATGGCGTGGATGTAGACGACTTGCGACTCGTCGAACTGTCGCAACTGCTGGTGGGCTGGTTCGAAAGCCGCTGGTGGCCCAGTTTCGCCTGGATCGGCTGGGCAGGACTGGTCGGCCTGGCTTGCGCCCGCGGAGCCGGGCCGCTCCGGTCGCTGGCCGCCGCCGGTGTGTTGAGCCTCGTTGCCATGTTCATCACGGCCAGGTATCGGCTCGCGCTTGCGCCTCTTTTCCTCGGGCTGGGCGCGGCCGGCCTTCGCCGCATTACCGACGATTTCCGCGCAGGGCGACCCCGACTTTCCATCGTGTTAGCGCTCGCCGCGCTGGGAATCGTCTTCTGGCCATTTCAGATCCCTGACCAACGCCCGACCGACTACGCGAATGCGGCCGTCCATCTGATGCAGGCCAACCGGGCGGAGGAGGCGTTGCGCATGACCGATCGCGGGCTGGCCATACGCCCGAATTTCGCACCACTCCTCCATGCCCGCGGCGAGGCGCTGTTCCGGCTGGGCGCCTACCGCGAGGCCGCTGCGTCGTTCGCGGCCGTTTTAGAGGTCGAGCCGACACACCCGCTTGCGGCCTACAATTTCGCATTGAGTTTGGCGCGGGCCGGCGACGTTCGGGCCGCTCGTGACACGCTCCGCGCGGCAGCGGCCCGCCGTCCCCTTAGCGAATCCGCCGCGAAGCTCCTTGCCGAATTGGAAGCAAGTCTGAGCGCCGCCGAATAAACGCTGATTACTGCGGCGCCATTGCCGCAGCCCGTCTCTCGGCGCGTGTTCGGCGCTCGTGTTCGTCAGGCCTGAGCGCGGAGGGCCGCCTCGGCGCGCGGAATGTCGTCGGGCGTGTCGACCCCCAGTCCGACATGTTCGGTCGCGAGGACACCTATGCGCCCACCGATGTAGAGAGCTCGCAGTTGCTCGAGCTTCTCTGCCAGTTCCAGCTCGCACGGCGGGGTCGCGACCAAGCGTTCGAGAAAATCGCGGCGGTAGGCATATACCCCAAGGTGCCGGCGATGCAACCCGCGCGAAAGGATCTGAGCCGGGTCGACCGTATCGCGCACATGGGGAATCGGTTCTCGCGAGAAATACAAGGCACAACCGCAAGCATCCACGACCACCTTGACGACGGCAGGGTTTCGAAGATCCCCTTCCGACCGGATCGGTGTTGCCGCAGTCGCCATATCCCAATCGGAATTTTGAGCGAGCGAGTCGGCCAGGCTGTCGATCAATCCCGGATCGATTAGTGGCTCGTCCCCCTGGATATTCACCACGATATCGAGATCGAGATGCCGGACTGCTTCGGCAATGCGGTCCGTGCCGGATGGGTGGTCAGGACGGGTCATCACGCATTCCCCCCCGAACGCGCGGACGGTCTCGACGATTCGAGGATCATCCGTCGCGATCCGCACCGTTTCGCCATGTCGGCTTTGGCGAGCGCGCTCCCAAACCCATTGGATCAAGGGTTTGCCGCAGAGCTGAATCAGGGGTTTCCCAGGCAATCGCGAGGAGCCGTATCGGGCGGGGATGACGATGGCGACCCGCATGGCGATTATCCGCGGGCGAGGTACTCGAGCAGCTCCTCGCGCGAACATGTCGCAGTCCCGAGCTTCCCTACGACGACGCCGGCGGCGTAATTAGCGAGCTCCGCGGCGGCACGCGCGTCGGCGCCGGCCGCCAAGGCCAGCATGCATGTGGCGATCACCGTGTCGCCCGCGCCGCTCAAGTCAAAGACTTCTCTTGCTCGAGTCGGGACGTGATACGGCTTTTTGCCGCGTTCGGCCAGCAGTAACCCCTGGGCGCCGAGCGTGATCAGCAACAGGGCTGGTTTCCATTTTTCCATCAGCCTGTTCGCCACCTCCAGGAGCGCGACATCTTCCGTAGGATTATTCCTCGGGCCCGGATCCGGCAGTCCGGCATGCGCGAAGGCTTCCTTCCGGTTGGGCTTGGCGAGGGCAAGTCCATCAAATCGGAGCTGATAGTTTTCCTTGGGATCAAGGCCCACCGGAACGCCTCGCCGTTGGGCCTCGGCCATGACGGCATCCACGACGGGTTGAGTAAGAACCCCCTTTCCGTAATCTTCAAAAATCACAGCCGTCACGCCTTCAAAGGCGTGCTCGATTTTTCGGGCCAGTTCCCGGTGCTGCCGATCATTCAAACGGGCCGGTTTTTCCCAGTCGACGCGGACAACCTGTTGCCGTTCGGCAATCACCCGCGTCTTGACGGTCGTGGGGTGGCCCGGAAGCCGCAACACCGCTCGGGTTTCGATTCCGGCGCTCTGCAGAAGTCGTTCCAGAGCAGCGCCGTGCGCGTCGCGCCCCATCACGCCGGCAACGGCGGCCGCGCCGCCGAGCGCGCGGACGTTCGCCGCGACGTTGCAGGCCCCGCCGGGCACGCTGTGCTCGCGGGCAACCAGCAACACGGGCACCGGCGCCTCCGGCGAAATACGGCTGACGTGCCCATGAATGTAGTGGTCCAACATCAGGTCGCCGACCACGAGGACTTTCTGATGCGAGAACCGAGCGGTAATGGCGCGTGCGCGAGAAACGCTAATCGACATGGGCCAGATCCTCAGTCTCCGGGCGGCGCGCATCTCCCCCCGCCCCATCCTCGGCCCATTTCGATCCTCCCTGCACCCAGAAGTCGTTGCCAGGGCCGCGTACCTGATACAGGTTGACATGCACGTTCGCCACCGGCACCGACGCCTGGATCCGCGTCGCGACTCGCCGCGCGTCTTGCGACACCCAGAGTGTCATCCTGCCCTTCCTTACGAACAGCCCCTGGAATGCAGCCTCCGGCACGATCCGAATGCTCTTGACCTTCCCGTATTTCGGCATGGACAGGGTCTCAACGGGACCGGCTTTGATGAACAGGTCGTAAATTTTTTCATCCGCCATCACCCGAAAACTGGCCTCTTCGCCCGGCAGGAATTCGCGCTGGCGCATGAAATACATGAAGGTCACGATATCCCTGGTGTCAGGTTCGATATCAAATTCTTTCGTGATGTTCTTTCGACGGTTCGTCCAATACGCCTTGCCGGCAGCGTGGTCGAAAACCGTGACCTCGTCGGCCCGATAGCGCCCCTCGCTCAACCGTTTTTCGAAGCGCACGGGAAGAAAGGAATGCGGCTCAATAACCGCTTCGATCGTGTCATCCACAGGATAGATGCGGTCCAGAAACGAATTGCTGCGGGTCCGATACCGAATGCGCAGCAAGGTTCTTCCGTCTTCCTCGATCCATTCCGTGGTCACGTGCGAATCGCCGACATAGATAACTCCCCAGTAAATGCGATAATGCAGTTCCTCGCCCACCTCGAACCAAAGCTGAGGACGTCCCGTCTCGGCCAACCCGGAGGCCGGCAGCAGAAACGACAGAGCCCAAATCGCTATCGTGATGGAGAGGGTCGCTCTCATTTGGAAATGATTTTGACCAGAGCCATTTCCAACAGCAAGTCGGGTGGCGTGGGCGTGCGGACCATCGCCTCGTGCGTTTCGAGCAGGATACGTTGCGCCTCCAGCAGCTCTGCTCGCTTATAGCGCCGCGCCTGAATTGCCAGCCGGCCCGCGCGGAAGGGATTCATTTGCGCCGGCTGCATTTTCTCGGGCAGGTCGCCGAAGACAGCCTCCGCAGGGCCGGCCCCCCGCCATGCCGCCCGGGGCCACGCGTCGCTGCCGCCAACCTCCATCCACCCCTGATCAAGGGCCGTGCGAATGATGAGGAGCTCACTGATTCGCGATTGCAGGCCCATGATGAGCAGGAATTCCTCCTCGCCTTGGAACAACAACTGGCGCAGCGTCTCGAGGGAGCGTTCCAAATTCCTGTCGCCCACTGCATCCGCCAGATCCCATGCGGCCGCTTCGCGCGCGGCGGAGATGATGCGCCGGACGTCCTCGTCCGTGACCCGATGCTCCTCCCCTTTGTAGCAGCGCAGCTTTTCGAGTTCGACGGCCAGTCGCCGCGTGTCTGGTCCAATCTTGCCATACAGCGCCGCAACCGCGGCGTGGGTGAGGTCCAGGCCGAGTCCAGTTGCGATCTCCCGAATCCGCTCGCAGACGTATTCCTCCTGCTCGCGCGGCCTGTCAGGGATCTCGAACTCTCGCACGTCACCATACACTTCGCAGGCCTTGAAAAACGCTGAGCGCCGATCGACCGACAGCGCAGTGACCAGCAGGCGATTGCCCGGACAAAAGCCCGATTTGATCAGATCAGCGAGCGCGGCGACCTCCGCTTTGACCGCCGATGAGCGTCCCACGCGGTTGTCCTGGAAGAACGTCGCATCGCGCAGCCACACCAGACGCGAAGTGCTGAAAAGCCCCACCGTCTCCAGCCCGCTGCGCACGCGCCGAATCGCTGCAACGGCTTCCTCTGCATTTTCCGCGCGGCCGTCGACCGTCTCCAGCTCGGTGTCCCGCAGTTCGCGAGGGACCAACGAATCGACGAGCTGAACGGCGCTACGGGCAACGCATTCCTCGTCGTTCCCAAAAAACAACCAGATGGCGTTTTCCTCCGCCCGTTTCGGAGGCGCGACCGCCAGCGATTTTTTGCCTTTCACCATGTATGAGCCTGCTGAAGGGCGAGGCGGACCTCGCGTTCCAGATCGACCGGCCGCGGCGGCGCCCCGTGGGAAAATTCCTCGAGCGCCTGGCGCCAATCGCGACCGCCTGCTACCGCGCGGATGAAATCGGGCATTCGATGTGTCCCGATTCGATCTTCAATCGCCCGCACCAGTTCGACCGACGCGCGGTAGAAGACTTTTGCCGATTCACTGTCCGCCGGCAAGTTCGTCCGCGCGGTCAGGAGATCGAGCGGCTCCCATTTCTCGTCGGAAAGCGCAGGGACCATTACCGCCGCCCGGATCCCCCGGGCCGTAAAATAGCTTCGCGCAATCAATTTGCCCCAATAACCGGCAAGTCCTTCATCTAGCCACAGAGGCACTCGGTTGCCGTATGCGGCGCTGATGGCCCAATGGACGGTTTCATGCGCAATCCGATCGATGCAAGCCGCATCAGATGCGTCGCCCTTGAGAAGAATTTCCCCGTTCAGGTGGATCGCCAGGCTGTCGCCTCGAAACCCTTCTGCAAAGCTCCACTCTTCCCACGCCCCGGCGGAAGGGACGAGGATCACCCGCAACGGAGCCGTTAGGGAAGACAGGCCCAGGCGCCGGACCGCTTCGGCTGCCGCAAAGTCGGCCGCATCCGCCAACTGGGCGGCCAGCGTGCGCTCAGGCGCCTGGGCTACGGCCGCCCGTCCGGTCACCGCTTCAAAAGAAGCGCCCGACGCGAGGAGGATCCGCCGCGCCGAGGGGGAAAGCTCCGGCTCCCATCCCTGCTCTTCAGCGGTCTCTCGGAGCAGAAGCGTCCCCACAAGACCAGACAGCAGGGCGGCGGCCACGAACACCGCGCGAAGTCCAGGCAACCGGCCCGGCATCTTGACTGCAGGAGCCACGTCGATAGACTGCAGGGAATGCTCGATTCCGTCAAATGTGCCCGGATCGGGAAGCCGCGCCCATGAGCAATATTTGGGCGCCCTGGCGCATCGAATACATCCTGGCCCCCAAAGACGGGGAATGTTTTCTGTGCCGCAAATTCGCCGAGACGGAAGACGCGCGCAACCATCTCCTCTTCCGGGGTCGAACGTGCTCCATTGTGATGAACCGATACCCGTACACCGGCGGCCACCTGATGATCTGCCCGATCCGGCATGTCGCGGAACTGGGGGACCTTACCCGCGAGGAGCGTATCGAATTGATGGACCTGACGGCCAGGAGCCTTGAGGTGCTTCGCGCGGTCATGAAGCCGGATGGCTTCAACATCGGCTTCAACATTGGGAAGGCAGCCGGCGCCGGCCTCCGCGATCACCTGCACCAACACGTGGTCCCTCGCTGGGTGGGCGACACCAACATCATGCCGGTTCTGGCGGATGTCACCGTCATCCCGCAAGCCCTCGACGACCTCTACAGGCGCCTCAAACCGCATTTCGATGGCTGATCGCGTTCTTCATTTCGACAATGCCCGCGAAGTCCAGGAGCTGCTCGGACGCCGTGGCGAACTTCTTGGGAAACTCGAGCCCGCATTCGGTGTGCGGCTTGCCTCGCGCGATCTGTGGCTGAAGGTCGAAGGTCCCGAAGAGGCCGTCGAACGGGTCTGCCGGCTGATCGACATCCTGCGCGTGGCGCGCCAGTCGGGTGTCACCTTGCGGGAGCCCGGCATCGCGTATGCCGTGCAGGCATTCCTCGATGGCCGCGAGGCTGAACTCGAGCGGCTCTACTCCGCGCGCATCGAGGTCGCCGATGGCAAACCGCCAATCTACCCGCGCACCTTCGGCCAGCTTCGTTATCTCGAAGCAATCCGCAACTACGATTTTGTGTTCGGCCTCGGCCCCGCGGGCACGGGCAAAACCTATCTCGCCATGGCGATGGCGGTGGCCGACCTAACCCGCGGCGAGGTCAGCCGCATCATTCTGACCCGCCCGGCGGTCGAGGCCGGCGAAAGCCTCGGGTTCCTCCCCGGGGATCTGCAACAAAAGGTCTTCCCTTATCTGAGACCCCTGTACGATGCGCTCTACGACATGATGAGCCCCGATCGGATCGAACGATATTCGGAACGCGGTGTGATCGAGGTCGCCCCGCTCGCTTATATGCGCGGCCGCACGCTAAACCACGCGTTCGTGATTCTCGACGAGGCGCAAAACACCACGGAGGAGCAGATGCTGATGTTCCTCACCCGGCTCGGCTTCGATTCCAAATGCGTGATCACCGGCGATCTAACGCAGGTCGACCTCCCCGCCCACAAATCGTCGGGCCTGCTTGAGGCGCAACGGACGCTCCGAAACGTCGACGGCATCGCGATCATCGAACTGACCGAAGCGGACGTCGTCCGCCATCCCCTTGTGCAAAAGATCATCCAGGCCTACCGGGCCGACCGCGCAGCGAAAGGCTGACCTGCACCCCCGATAAGCCGGAAGCCTAGATCAACCCCGGCCGGCCCCAAATTTCCATGGAATGGAAAAAAAGTTCGCCGCGATTTCCATGCCATGGAAATTTCTCGGAATGGATTTCTCATCTTTTAGGGGCGGCAAACCATCCGACTCCGGCCGCTTAGGCCTGAACGACGCGCCTTGACGCCTGCTTGCCACTCTGCCTTGATCGAGTCATGCGCTACTCGATTGTCATTCCCGTATTTAACGAGGAAGACAATGTGCTTCCGCTCGCCGAGGAGTGCGCCGCGCTAGCCGACCGCGCCGGTCCATTCGAAGTCCTCTTCGTGGATGATGGAAGCCGCGATCGAACCTGGGACCGGATCACTGAGGCGGCACGAAAATATCCTTTCATCCGCGGTATTCGTTCGGAGCAAAACCGCGGGCAATCGGCGGCCATGCTACTGGGGCTTTCCCGCGCAAAAGGCGAAATCCTCGTGACGATCGACGGGGACCGCCAGAACAATCCGGCAGACATCCCGCGGTTGGTCGAGCGGGTCGGGCCGGTCGACGTCGTCGTCGGTTACCGGGCGAAACGGCGCGACACCTGGTCCCGGCGGGTGGGTTCGCGAATCGGGAACGCCATCCGCAATCTCGTGACGCGGGACGGGCTGCGCGATACGGGCTGCAGCCTGAAAGCCTTCAAGCGCGAGTGCCGCGAGGACCTGCCGCCCGTCAATGGCGTCCACCGCTTCATGGGGGCGTACTTCCGGCTTCACGGCCGCTCAATTGAGGAAATCCCGGTGGATCATCGCCCGCGGCCGGCGGGACGGTCGAAATACACGAACTTGTCGAGGCTGCCGCGCACCACCTTCGATTTGATCGGTTTCATGTGGTACCGGGCTCGGCGGCTTCCGCCGTTGACGGTAGATCGTGAAATATAATCGCGGCGAGTGGCCGCCGCACTGCAAACAATGAATGGACAGCAGGGTCGTGAGCCATCGGTTTGCCTCTTGACCGGCAGTTTTTTTCCTCGCGTCGGCGGGGGAGAAACCCATGCCCGGCTCCTGGCCCGTGAATTGCTCGCGCTGGGAACGCCCGTCTGGGTGTTGACGCGGCGGCACGAACGGACGCTGCCGGCAATCGATGAGGTGGATGGCGTGCGCGTGCGGCGGATCGGGCCCTCAGGCGCGCCGAGGTGGGGCAAATACCTGATGCTGCCAGGCGCGATCGCCACGCTGATTCGCGAACGCAACCACTTCGATGTGATTTACGTCTGCGGACTTCGCGTGCTCGGGCTTGCGGGCGTGATCGCCGCACTCCTGTTGCGCAAGCGCGTCATCCTGAGGTCCGAGGCTTGCGGCGAATGGTCCGGCGCCTTCCTCTTTGCCGGCGCTGCCGTTCCGCGCAAACTCCCCTGGCCCGCCCGACTCGCGATCGGCGCGCGAAATGCCCTGTACTTGCGCGCCGACCGGTTTCTCGCCATCTCAAGGGTGATCGAGCAGGAATATATCGAGGGGGGAATCCCGCCCGCGAAAATCCTTCGCATCCCGAACGGAATTGAGTTCCGGAATTTCACGCCACCTGCGCCGCAAGAGCGCGAGACGCTCCGAAAAACCCTTGGCGTAGAGAACAAGTTTGTCTTCGCCTATTCGGGAAAGCTGAACCGCGGGAAAGGGCTCGAGCGGCTGCTGCGCGTATTTGGCGAACTGGCCGCGCAGTATCCTCAAATTCATTTGTTGCTGATCGGTGCGGGCGGCAGCCAATTTCTCTCCTGTGAGGAGGAACTGCGCCGCTTCACCGCAGAGCATAAACTCGAACCCCGCGTCACCTTCACGGGGTATACCGACCGTGTAGCGGACTACCTCAAAGCCTCCGACGCCTTCGTGTTTCCCTCGGAGAGCGAAGCGCACCCCCTCGCGCTGATTGAAGCCATGGCCTGCGGACTACCAGCCTTCGCCTCCAATGTGGGCGGCATTCCCGATATCATTACCGACGGCAAGGACGGCAGATTGCTGCCGCCCTATGATGAGGCGGCATGGCGCACCGCGATGGCCGACGCCCTCCTGCAGCCAGAAGCCTCGCGTCGCCTGGGCCTGGCCGCGGCCGAATCTGTTCGCGCCCGCTACGCCATCCGGGAAATCGCACGGCAGCATCAGGAGGCCTTTCGGAGTCTAATCAACCGTGGATAACGGGACGACATCGGTGCGGCGCCGCCAGTTGGCCCGACACACCGTATGGAACTTGATCGGCCTGTGCGCGCCGATGCTGATCGCCCTGGTGGCTATCCCTCTTTTGATTCGGGGGCTTGGCAACGAGCGATTCGGCCTGCTGTCGCTGATTTGGATGGTGGTGGGTTATTTCAGCATCTTCGATCTTGGCCTCGGTCGAGCGCTGACCCGTACTGTCGCGGAGAAGCTCGAGCACGCGCCCGCGGAGGTGCCGGCGGCCTTCTGGACCGCGATGATGATGATGCTGGGGCTCGGGGCGGCGGCAGGCGCGCTGGTCTACGCGGCGTCGCCCTGGCTGGTGGAGGACGTGCTCACGATTGACCCTCCCCTCCAACCGGAATCGCTGCGATCGTTTCGCTCGGTGGCCCTGGCGCTTCCGCTGTTGGTCACGGTCACCGGCCTGATCGGCGCGCTAGAAGCCTGCCGGAAATTTCCGCTCATCAACCTGATTCGCATGCCGATGGGCGCATATACGTTTGCAGGGCCGTTGCTCGTGTTGCCTTTCCGGCAGGACCTGCTCGCCGTCGTCTGGGTGCTCCTCGCCGGCCGAATCGTGGAATGGCTCCTGTACTTCGCTGCCTGTCTTCGGTACGTGCCTGGCGTCCGTTCCGCCTGGGCGTTTGATCGGCAGGGCGCCCCCCGGCTTCTTTCCTTCGGCGGCTGGATGACGGTGTCAAACATCGTGCAGCCGTTGATGGTCCACATCGATCGCTTTTTGATCGGAGCGATCCGCGCCGTGTCGGACGTGGCGTTTTATGCGACGTCTGCGGAAATCGTTGTGAAACTTTTAATTTTTCCCCGCGCTTGGGTCTCGGTCTTGTTTCCGGCATTTGCGGCGGAATATCGTTCGGATCCGGCCGGAACAGGCGGGCTGATGGCTCAAAGCGTCCGCCTGCTCCTGGCGCTAATGTTTCCAGCCACGTTGATTCTGGTTGCCTTCGCCCCCGAAGGACTGGCGCTGTGGCTGGGGCCGGAATATGGGCTGCGGAGCGCGCCGGTTATGCGATGGTTGGCAGCGGGCATTTTGCTGCACTCCCTCGCGTTTGTGCCCGCCTCGTTCCTGCAGGGCATCGGGCGCCCGGACCTTACAGCCAAGCTGCACGCGGTCGAACTGCCGATCTACCTGGCGTTGGCCGGCCTGCTGATCCACGGTTTCGGGATCGAGGGGGCCGCTGCGACCTGGCTTTTGCGAGCCGCCGCGGAATTCGGCGCGACGGCCTGGCTCGCCGGCGCTCGCGCCCGCGGATGCGGGCGGGAATTCTGTCGGATTGGCGCAGCGGCCGCGTTGTGCCTTGCAGCATTGGCACTGGTGACCGTACCCGACTCGTTGTGGATGAAACTAGCGGTCGTCTTTCTCCTGCTGCTCGGCTTCTCCGCGTGTTTCTGGTTCCTGGTGTTCACCGAAAGCGACCGCCGCGTGATCCAGAAGCGACTTCCGTTCCGGCCCGGCCCGAAGCCGGATCGCCCGGAAGCAGGTCCTGCCGATAGATCGCTTTTGAAGTGAAAACCCGCCCGTTTCCCACTACGTTTCCGAGCCGATGAAACGTGAGGACCAGTCAGGCTCGTCGCCGTCTCGGACGAGGCGTACCGCGAATCCTCCGGCCCCCGAGACGGCCGAATCGATGGCGGCTCGCCAGCGGGACATTTCCGTTTCCGAATTTTTTCTGAAAAACCGCCATCTGCTCGGCTTTGACTCTCCCCGCCGGGCTCTGCTGACGGCCGTAAAAGAAGCAGTGGATAACTCACTGGACGCTTGTGAGGAGGCGGGGATTTTCCCCGAGATATTGGTCGAGGTCGATCAGCTCGCCGACAACCGGTTTCGAGTGACAGTGACGGACAATGGTCCGGGCATCGTCAAACAGCAGATTCCGAAAATTTTCGCGAAGTTGCTGTACGGGTCCAAATTCCATCGCTTGCGCATGTCGCGCGGCCAGCAGGGTATCGGCATCAGCGCCGCAGGCATGTATGGACAACTGACCACCGGATCCGCCGTGCAGATTCTTTCCAAGATTCGGTCGGGCAAACTGGCCCATCGGATGGCGGTGCAAATCGATACAAGGGCCAACAAGCCGGTGATCCTGTCCGACGAGACCACCGAATGGAGGCCGGCCTTTCAAGACGTCGACGCCGAAGGGAACCCGGCCGGGGAAATGCGCGTGTACGAGCATGGCACGTCAGTCTCCATCGAAATGGAAGCCCAGTACCAGCGCGGCAAGCAATCGGTCGACGAATTTCTCAAGCAATGCGCGATCGTCAACCCACACCTGACGTTGCACTATCGATTGACGCTCAAGCCGAAAGCGGATCCCGCCCGGCCGGACGCTGGCGCCAGCCCGCAGCGCACCGTGCTGACGTATCGGCGCGCGGTTGACGAGCTACCGAAAATCCCGCGCGAAATCATGCCTCACCCGCACGGCGTCGAACTGGGCCTTTTGATGCAGATGTTGAAAGACACGGAAGCCCGAACGCTGCGCTCGGCGCTGGCCTCGGATTTCTCGCGCGTCAGTGAGCAAACCGCGTTGCAAATCTGCCAGCGTGCAGGACTCGATCCCCGGACGAACCCTGCGCGGATCCCGCCGCACGAGGTCCAGGCCTTATACAAGGCGATCCAAGAGACGAAACTGATGCGGCCGCCAACGGATTGCCTGTCTCCCATCGGCGAGGCACAGATCCTCGCCGGTTTGCAGAAAGAAATCGAGGCGGACTTTTACACAGCGGTGACACGGGAACCGGCCGTCTACCGGGGCAATCCATTCCAGATCGAGGCAGGTCTGGCTTATGCGCGGCCCGGGGAATCGGATCCCCATGGCGAGTTTGGGCACGAGGAGCCGATTCGCCTCCTGAGGTTTGCCAACCGGGTCCCGCTGCTCTATCAGCCTGGCGCTTGTGCCATTACAAAGGCGGTGGTCGGGGTCAATTGGAAATCCTATGGCCTCAACCAACCCAAGGGTGCGCTGCCGCTTGGCCCGGTCGTTCTCATCGTCCACATGGCGAGCGTTTGGGTCCCCTTCACCAGCGAAAGCAAAGACGCAATCGCCTCTTACGACGAAATCCTGTCAGAAATGACCTTGGCCCTTCAGGAGTGCGGGCGCCGGCTGGCTGTTTTTCTGAAGCGCCGCCAGAGGGACCTCGAAGCCGCGCGTAAACGCAGCTATATCGAAACCTACATTCCCCATCTCGCGCTCGGTCTTCAGGAAATTCTAAAGATGTCTGATGCGGAAAAGGCGCGAGTGGAGGCGGAGTTGAAGCGAATGTTGGAACGGACCCATCTCGAAACGCGATGAATTCGCCACGCGATTTGCTCCGATTTCCCCTTTGCCGCCCGGAAGACCTGGGCGCCCCCATGCCCGACCTGCCGCACGCCAATTCCGTCTGCCTGCCAACCTGGCAGGATGTCATCGACTACGAGGAGAAAAGGCCTCGGGTGATTGACAAACTGAAGGCGGGCTATCCGCGTTTCGTCATTCCGCCAGCCTGCCGTACCCTTTTTCTCGAGGCGAAGAGGGAAGTTTGCGCCGAGGGCGAAGACTGCCACCTGTACCGCGCAGAGCAGGCGGCTTTACGCTGCGCCCATCAGGTCGGTCGCTGGAGCGGTTCTGCAGTAAAGGTCAAACCATGGCGCGGGGTGTTCGCTGTGGTGTTTCCGCTCGAGGCCACGACGTGGGCGCTCAAATATTGGCGCCATACAGGAGAGGGCCTTTCATCCCGCCAGGCGCAGGCCCTTCTTGAGGGGGAATCCGAACCGCCGAGCGATGCGGCGGAAAGAATCATCCGCGAGCGAATCGCCCGCGCCCTTGGTGTTCGAGAGAGCGATGTTCGACTGTTCTCCTGCGGAATGTCCGCTATCTACACGCTCTTCCGCGTTGTGCAGCGGATGGCCCCCGGGCGGTGTATCGTGCAATTCGGATTTCCCTACGTCGACACGCTTAAAATCATCCAGGATTTTGGGTCGCCCCATCTGTTCCTCCCACGAGCCGACGCGACTGACGTCGCGCAGCTGGCAGAGGAATGTCAAGGCGAGGCGCCAGCGGCCCTCTTTTGTGAGTTTCCCTCGAACCCCGTCCTGATCAGCACAGACCTCGAAGCCCTTCGCCGCATCGCCGATCGACATCGATTCCCCATCATCATCGATGACACCATCGCGATGTGGACGAATGTCGACCTGCTTCGGACCGCAGATGTGCTCGTGACCAGCCTCACCAAGTGGTTCACCGGCCGGGGCGACGTGATGCTCGGTTCGTTGGTGATCAACCCCGCGAGCGCTTTTGCGCCTCTTCTCCGCGAATTGCTTGAGGAAGAGGCCGACGATGTGATCTGGGGCGGCTCCGTGGTGGTGGCCGAAGACCTCTCCCGCGATGCCGACCAGCGAATCCGGAAATCCAGCGAATCCGCTCTCCGCCTCGCCGATTGGCTGAGGAATCACCCAGCGGTCGAGACGGTCTATTACCCGGCGTTCCAAGATCGGGATCGGTTTGACCGCTTCCGCCGGCCGAACGAAGGATTTGGCGGCCTCTTCTCATTCGTTTTGCGCGATCCGGCGCGCACGAGCGCCCGCTTTTACAATGCCGTCGAACTCTGCAAAGGGCCGAATTTGGGAACCACATTCACCTTGTGTTGCCCGTTTACGCTACTCGCACACTACGACGAACTGGACTGGGCGGAAGCCTGCGGCGTATCGCGATGGCTGCTGCGAATCTCCGTCGGACAGGAAGAGCCTGCCGACCTCATCGACCGGCTTGACCGCGCTCTGGCCGTGGCAACCGGCTAAACTGAATTGGACAGCAGACATCGGCAGTCGCCTTCCTACTTAGATAGAATTTTTCTGCCGACAGAAATCGGAAGTTGTCTCAGGAATTTGGAGATTCGCTCTGGACGTCAGCCGGGCGAACAAATACGCGGCGGCCTTCGATACGGAGCCGATCATCGGCTAACCAGGAGAGCGCCTCCGGGTAGGCTTCGCGTTCCAACTCCTGGATCCGGGCGTGTAGCCGTTCGGGCGTATCATCGTCGTACACTGGAACCGTCTTCTGCAGGATGATGGGGCCGGTATCCATGCCTTCATCGACAAAGTGAACGGTGCAGCCAGTTACTCTGACTCCGTA